>WRBU01000009.1 GCA_009784355.1 Defluviitaleaceae bacterium | reverse complement strand
TTGGAGCTTGAAGAAAGGTTAAATTTTAAATGTACGAAAGTTTTGTTAGTTATTTTGCCAACGAATTAAAAATGGCGGGGTACGTGCGTATCAATCATCCCGTCGGCGTTGTGTTGCCTTTTAACATAGACCTTTGGGCAAGGGAGTCAGGCTCTGTTACATATTTTTATGTTACATACAATCTGCCAAATGAATCAAGCTGGGATTTTATTTCCGCCAAAAGTTATATTGACAGTTGTGTAAAAACCATTGTGGAGCGCATTGGAGCTCGTCATGCTGTTGTTTTTCACATTTTTATTGGTAGAATTGATAGTCAGGCACAGGCATATATCAATGATACACAAGATTTTGTGCTTGCAGAGCAATATGATATGTATTTGGGAGTTAGTAATGATTTAAAGCTAATTTACCATCCAAAAGCTGAATTAAACACAGACAAATGCGGCGAAAAAATCACATCAACATTACAAAAAATGACAGGAAGTGTTGCTTCTTTCGCTCCACAGCCCGTTAAAAGTCATCCACCGTCCCGTGCTGTAAGAAATATTGTAAAATTTCCCGTATTTTCCATTGGCATTATCGCTATAAATATATTTATGTTTGCGCTCATGGAAATAACGGGAGGTTCACAAAACACAATGAATTTGCTGCGCTTTGGTGCCGCACAATACTATTTTGCCTTTCATAATGGGCAGTGGTGGCGTTTTGTTACACCAATATTTTTACATATAGGCTTTGTGCATTTGCTGTTTAACACCATGTGGATAGCTATAATTGGTATTCGTCTTGAAAAATTTATTGGTCATTTCAAATTTTTGGCAATATATTTGATAAGCGGTATTGCGGGAAATGTAGCAATGATGTTACTGTCGCATAATGCCGTTGGCGCAGGTGCAAGCGGTTCAATTTTTGGCTTATTTGGCGGCATGTTTGCCTACGCATTGGCTACTAAAAAGCAGCCCGGCGACCTTTCGGTTCAAACATTGGCAATCCTAATAATTTTGCAAGTAGGGATGGGCTTTGCTATGCCGGGCATGATAGATGGCGCAATAACGGCAAATTCGGCACATATTGGCGGGCTTGTTTGCGGGCTTGTCCTCGGCTTTGTTTTTGCCCTATTCTCGAAAAAGCGCATAAAAGACAAGGAGTAATAGCAAAATAATTACATGACTTCTACTTTAATTGCGCTGGCAGTTGCCCCAGCTTTAATTTGCCTTGTGTACATTTTTATACGCGACAAATATGAAAAAGAGCCGATACGCCTTTTGGTGGTCGGTGTTTTGGTTGGTGCGCTAATAACTTTTCCAATAATACGGACATCGGGATTTGTTGCGGCATTTATGCCCGTAACCCTGTCCCAAATAGGGGAAGCGGTTTTTACATCCTTTGCTATTGCAGGTTTTGTTGAAGAGGGCTTCAAGTTTGCCGCACTATATTTTCTAATTTGGCATAACCGAAATTTGAATGAGAAAATGGACGGTATCGTCTATGCGGTTTTTATATCCCTTGGCTTTGCCGCTGTTGAAAATTTTTTGTACGTGCTACATCCCCAAATGGGCGGCTTGCAAACTGCGTTATCCCGTGCTGTGATTTCCGTACCATCCCATGGTTTTTTTGGCGTTTTGATGGGCTATTATTTCTCAATGGCAAAATTTGAGCCGCAAAGCCGTAAAAAATACATTTTGCTTGCCCTCATTGTCCCATGGGCTGTACACGGAGCGTACAATAGTCTTTTGTTGGTCAATATGCCGCTTGCATTCATTGCTTTTGTGCCTTTTGTAGCAATAATGTGGCTTAACGGATTAAAAAAAATCAAAAAACACCTTGCCGCATCGCCTTTTAAAAAAGTAACAAAAAGTAATTAATATTTGGGGTTGAAAAATTCTTCAAAATGATTTATAATGTATGGGTGGGCATTAGGCTTGTCTGCAATTTATTTTATTCAAGATTTTTTAAAAAACCTTAAGAGGTCAACATTATGGCAGAAGCTGTAAGCTGTGGCGGCGTGGTGCTACACAAATCAAAAGTCCTACTTTTGTACAAAAATCAAAGCAAAAAAGACATTGGCTGGGTGTTGCCAAAAGGCACAAAAGAAGGCGACGAAAATTTTCGCCAAGCCGCCTTACGCGAGGTACACGAAGAAGCAAAGGTTATAGCAAAAATCCTTAAATACTTGGGCAAAACCCAATATACATTTAAGGCTGCGGATGATATAATTTATAAAACCGTGCATTGGTATTTAATGTCCACAGGCTCACCATATTGCAGCCCACAACAAGAGGAAAATTTTGCAGATGCGGGGTTTTATAAAAAACATGAAGCCTACCATTTGTTAAAGTTTAATGACGAAAAGCAAATTGTGTTAAAAGCCTATGAAGAGTATGAAATTTTGCGAAGGCGGGCAGATGAAGCCAAAAACCTTCGCAAATCATAGAGGGCATAAAAACAGTATATTAAAGCAAATTTTATGCCGTGCAATATTTTTTAAGGTAAAATTCTGCTAAATAGCTGTTAAATGCCCAGATATATTAATACAATATACAATAAGAGAGGTGTAATGCATGAAAATCAAAAAGTATTTCAGAGATTTGCCTATTATGAAAATGGGCAAAAAGAAAAGTTGCTGGAAAAACCCAGTCGTTATCACTTTGTTGATAGTTTTGGGCGCGGCTTTGTTGGCTACATTGGTTGTTGCTTTGGTTAAATGGACCAAAAAAGACGAGGACATTTTGGACGAAGATTGGTTTTTGGATGACGAAGACGACGAAATCTTTATGTTTTCTAACGATGAAGAATTGCCAGCAACAGAGGAGTAAAAATCAGCAAGCCCGCCAATTCGCTTGCGGGCTTGTATTAATTTAATGGAGGTAAGATTAAAATGAGAAAAATTTTATTACCAGCTTTATTGCTTGTTGTAGGCTTGTTTGTTCTTGCTGCTTGCGGCGGAAGTAATAATGATGACAATGCAGACAGTCCACTTGTTGGTGTTTGGAATTTTGAAGTAACGCCGTGGTGGACATTTAATGCAGACGGCACAGGAACAAGACCAACACACCACGATTTTAACCCAGTAGGCACAGATAGCTTCAACTGGTCCACCAGCGGCGACACTTTGACTGTAAATCTTACTGCTGGTCCGGTTTTTGACGATATTCTTTATGGAAACGTTGAAAGTTGGGCATTTGACATTAGCGGAAATACGCTAACTTTAACCAGCAACCAAGTAGAAGGCATAAGATGGCAGTATACCCGCGGTAACTAATACATAATTTTTTAAAGGAGCAATCCAACATGAAGAAATTTTTATTACCAGCTTTGGTACTTGTTTTAGGCTTATTTGTTCTTGCTGCTTGCGGCGGAAGCAATAATGACACACAGGGTCAGGATAGCCGCCTTGTGGGAATGTGGTCTTTTGAATTTGAAGGCATGGTATCCCCCGATGCCTATGATTTTAGGGCAGACGGCACAGGCTTTAGGTGGCCGGGGACAGATGCTCAAGACACTTTTGACTGGCACACAGATGGCAACAATCTCTATATCAACATAACCAGCGGATTCATACTCACCATTGGCGGTGTCGATGTAGAGGAGTGGACATTTAGCATCTCTGGCAACACATTAACACTCACAAGCAGACAAGTGCCTGGACATGTTGAGGTTTTTGTTAGGCAATAATTTTGCTTTAATAAGAAAAAATACTTAAATGCATAAAGCCCGCTTAAATTTGCGGGCTTTATAGCTGAATAATGGAGGAAAGTTATAATGAAAAGATTTTTAATACCAGCATTGCTGCTTATTGCTGGTTTACTTGTTCTTGCAGCTTGCGGCTCTGGGTTGCGTAATGGAACTTATGTATTTAGCAGTTCAAACATTCCACGAGAAGATTTTAGCAGTACCGAAAATATATGGGTGCGCTTTTCTGAACACGAAAATGGAATTACTGTTGATGGCAACCGTATACGTTCGGGCGGCGGCAGTTGGTATTATTTCCAAATTGTTAATAACGCTATTGAAGTTAGACGCAACGAAAACGCAAGCTGGAGCTCGACACCTTACCGCGTTAGAGGCGGAAATCTTACCATGGAATTTCGTGATGGAGAACGTGTAGTTACATTAAGAAGGCGATAAGTCTTCTGCATTATTTCAAAAATAAATACCGACAATGGAGGAAAATACCAGTGAAAAGATTTACACTATCAATACTATTGCTCGTCGCATCTTTTGTACTACTTGCAGCATGTGGTGCGCGTAACGCAACCGACCCAAGACAAGATGTTTCACCAGACAATCCCCTTATAGGTTCATGGGACATTACCTACGAAGGAGTATTTTTGCCTAATTTTAAGGTGTTAAATGCAGACGGAACAGGACATAGAGGATTTTTAGACATTCCCGGAGCTTGGGACCGCTTTGTGTGGTGGACAGACGGAGATACTTTCAGAATGAATATGACAAGCGGAGCTACATTTGAAGAAAGCATTCTTATCAACAACGAGAGCTGGACTTTTACGCTTGCTGGAGATAACCTAACCCTTGAAAGCAACCAAGAGCGCGGTCTTATTGAGGAATGGACAAGAACAACACAGCAACAAACCATTGACACAAACAGCCCACTTATTGGCATGTGGGATTTCGACTTTGAGGGAGAAATCTTTTGGGATGTTATGGAGCTCAATGCTAATGGCACGGGCGTAAGATGGGAAGGCACAGAATTTGAAGACCGTTTTGACTGGTGGGTAGACGGCAATAACCTCTACTTTGTTATGACGGCTGGTAATGCTTTCTCAAATCCAGCATTTCTAAACAGTGAAAACTGGTCGTTTACACTTTTAGGAGATGTATTGACCTTAACTAGCCGCCAAGCGGCTGGGCATGTGGAAGTTTTCATACGTGCACCGCAATAAAAAATTAAGCCCCGCAACCACTTGGTTTGCGGGGTTTTTCAAAGCATCTCAATAATCTATTTGCTTTTGTCGTAAAATATGTTATAATGCCCCTGTGGAGAAAAGTGGCAAATAAATGGCTGTTAAAGTTGGTGAGATTAGCGCAGATGTTATAAGCCTCCTTGGATTGTCGGTTGCTTCGAATGAGCCTATATATTTTGGTGTGAGCAACAAAAGACATATGCAAAACAAGCACTCTGCCGACTTTGCAAAATATGGAGTTTTTATAGGTGATATAATAAGCAATCCCGACTATATCGGCATTAATCCCAAGGACAGCTCAATAGAATATGTTAAAGATTTTCCTGTGGACGAAGATTTTGTGAAAGTAGCTGTACGTGTATCAAGAAGTGGTCTTTACTTTGCTCGGTCGCTTTACACACTAAACCCTTCACGGGTTCAAAATTTTATTAATAATGGCACATTAAAAAAGTGTTGACAAGCTAAGCGAGCTTGTGTATAATAAAGCTATGGTGTAATACGTGTATACGTAAACGGATATAATAAGTTAGAGAACTAGAGGACGGAACGGGCAGCCGTCACCCCTCGTAAGAGGTTAGGATATGTGGGAGTGCCGACCCACCTATTTCTCTAAAATGGTTTGGCTTATCGCCGAACCATTTTTTATTTTGGATTATACGGTGAATTCAAACACAAAAAATCCGCAGGTCAAAGCCTGCGGATTTAATATTAATCTTGGGTATAAGGCAAAAGCCCCATGATTCTAGCTCTTTTAATAGCAACAGTTAGTTTTCTTTGTGCTTTTGCACTGTTGCCGCTAATACGTCTTGGCAAAATTTTACCACGCTCAGACATATAGTTTTTCAAACGCTTTGTGTCTTTGTAATCAATATATTGGATTTTTTCCGCTGTAAAAACGCATACCTTTTTCTTTCTGCGTCCACGTCTTCTTTGTTGCATCATAATATTTTCGCTCCTTAATTTTAAAATGGTAAATCGTCGTCATCTAGGCTTGTATCCACCTCAAAAAACGAATCGTCCCTCTGTGGTGCGGGCTGTTGCCTGCTTTGGGCAGGTTGAGAACCGCCGTAGCTATCGTCAGAGCCGCCTTGACTTCTTCCTTCAAAAGACGCACGGCTTTCTGCAAAATACTGCTGGTCTACAACCACTTCTGTTGACCAGCGTCTTTCATTGGTCTTTTGGTCAGTAAATTCCCTAACAGACAGCCTACCTTCAACAGCAACCATCTGTCCTTTTTTGAAATATTTTTCAGCAAATTCACCTGTTTTGCCAAATGCGGTGCAAAAAATAAAGTCTGCATCTGGTTCACCTTCACGCTTAAACCTGCGGCTTACCGCAAGTGTGTAACGCACAATGGCAAGGGGTTCTGCGGCATTGCTGTAACGCACTTCAGGGTCTCTTGCCAGTCTGCCCATCAAAATAACTTTATTCATGGTGAGCCGCCCTCCCCTTACATGCTTGCTTTTTGCTTTTTAACAATATCATCTCTACGTATCATCATAAAACGAATAATGTTTTCACGAATACGGATGCGGTCTTCAATTTCTCTTGGCATGGATGGCGGAGCATCAATGTAAATGAAACAGTAATGCCCTTCGGTTAGCTTGTTAATTTCATAAGCCAACCTACGTTTGCCCCAATTATCCACCTTTTCAACTGTACCGCCAAAGCGTGTGATAAGCTCTAACACCAAATCGTGTTCAGCTTTAACAGCCTCTTCTTCCATATGGGGATGAAGAATTAATCCCAATTCATATTTGTGCACTCGCACTCCTCCTTTTGAATATTGCCCATGGTCTTTTTTGCCAAGAGCAAGGATACGAAAAGTCATTCTACCACATGCGCCGCATTGTGTCAAGCATTATTTTCGCTTTTGACCTCGCCTGCGTCCACACCAAATGGGTTTACGTGAACCGAGCAATGCTTTACCTTTTCAAATTCATCCTCTATTGCATCGTGTACGTTGTGCGCTATATCATGGGCTTCTATCAGAGTATGGTTTGCATCCACGCTTATTTCCACATCCACGTAAATTTTATTACCAAAAAGCCGTGTTTTAAGCTGGTCAATGTCTTTTACATGCTCTTGGTCAAGTATAACTTTACGCATTGCTTCCACAGTTTCGTCGTCGCAAGCTCTGTCCGTCATTTTTTTAAGTGCCTCCACGGCAATGCTTACGGCGCATCTTATAATAAACGCACTAATGATGATGGCTGCAATGGAGTCCATTACAGGAAACCCCAGCATCGCACCCAAAATGCCAACAAAGCTACCAATAGATGACAAGCCGTCAACACGGCTGTGCCAAGCATCTGCCATAAGTGCCGTGGAGTCTGCCCTTTTTGCAGCAGCACGCATATACCAATATATGCCCTCTTTAACGGCAATGGAAACAACAGCAGCAACCAGTGCAAGCATTCCCGGAATTGCCAATTCGCCAAAATCTCCCGCAATTATTCGCTGGATGGCAGCCCAGCCAATTCCGCCGCCAACAGCAAGAATGAGCCCAGCTAAAATTAGCGTGGCGACACTTTCAAACCGTTCGTGTCCATATGGATGGTCTTTGTCCGCCTCTTTGTTAGACAGCTTTATGCCTATCATTGCTACCACCGTACTAAATAGGTCTGCTATGGAATGCACTGCATCGGACACCATAGCGGCCGAATTTGCAAAAATACCCGCAAATAATTTAAACGCGGACAAAAGAATGTTGACAATAATGCTGTTTCGTCCTGCTCTCATAGCAATCTTCTCTTTTTCTTTACTCATAACTACCTCCACAATAAATATTTTTCCCGAGGTAACAAAAAAACGCACCAATGGGAGATGTAATCACCGTCCCACAAATGCGCCACATAGCCACTTGCTGCTTATAAAGCCCGACCGCACGTGCTCATTTAAAGCCGCCGTCTGTTCAGTTACATATATGATATTATATGCAGCAGTATTTGTCAATAGTTTTTTTCATTAAAGTTTACCGCAATTAAAACTCCCTTTTTGAGTAGAAAAACAAAGATATTTTTAATGATGCTGCAAAAATAGCAATGCAGATAAATATTAAAATTAAAGGCAACACAATGTTTGGTAAAGTGTCAAAGTAATTTATTAGCCCAAATATATTGTACTCAATACCATTATAAATAGTATTGTCCAAAAGCGCAATAGCCAAAACTATTAAAATAGGAAGAAATTGCACGATAGGTCTTGCTTGCTTAAAGCCAAGTTTAAATAATATAGGCAGAAGAATGGAGAAAATAAAGATTGGTACCACATATACCCCAAACATCATAGGCAGATGCTCAAAAGTCAGCCCTGACCCCATTATTAAAGGGATGACTATGCCAATAGCAAAATAAAGCAAAGTTACAAAAATAATTACCAATAAAACAAAAAAATACCTGCCAAAAACTACATCTTTGCGAGAAAGCGAGAGTGTTGTGTAAAACCTATCAAGTCCATCTATGCCTGCCGTAAAAGGCTGTGTACAAATTACTGACAAAATAAAAATACCGCCAAACGCTATACCGCCAACTCCCATGGAAGTATAGCCAGTAATTGACAGTATGGCAAAAACAGCCAGTAATTTTAGCCCAAAGACACCCCTAATGGAGAATGTGTCGAGCAATACAAAGTTAAGCATTTTTCTCATACTAGACCCTTTCTTTTTCATGCAAATGTATTATTATATCATCTAGCGTTTTAAGTTCATCACTTAAAAGCTCCTTCATTATGCTGTCTTTTTTATCATTTAAGCGGACTTGTCCATTAACCAAAAAGACAACACCGTTTGCTATTTTTTCTAAATCAGATGTTATGTGTGTGGAAAAAAGTACGCTTTTTGTTTTACAAGAGACAAAGTCGAGCAAAAAATCACAAATTTCATCACGGGCAATGGGGTCTAGTCCGCTTGTTGGTTCGTCCAAAATTAATAGTCTTGCATTGCGAGAAAGGGCAACCGCAATCATTAATTTTATGCCCATGCCCTTACTTAGCTGCCCTATATACTTACCCTTGTCAATCCCAAACTTATCAATAAGTTTTTCAAATTCGACTTTATTCCAGTGACTGTAAAACTTTTTGGCTATTTTATTTATTTCAAAAACCTTCCATCCTTTTTCATAAAAAATATCATCCGCAACAACAGCCACATCCTGCGGTAGCTTGTCCTCACTTGGTTTCCCAAAAAACAAAACTTCACCGCTATCTTTTTTAGTAATATTTTGAATTATATTTAAAGTCGTCGTCTTGCCTGCTCCGTTTGCTCCTATTAATCCAACTATGCTACCAAACTCAACATTGAAATTAATGCCGTCTAACCTAAAAGTTCCATAATTTTTCACTATATTTTTGATTTCAAGAGCAATTCCCATCTCATACATACCTCCATTATAGGAAACACACAATTCCACCGCAAAATCTACGGTGGAATTGTGCTTCTAGTTCATTACATCCAATAGACTAACCAAGCAATTATTCCAAAAACGATATCCATACTTATGTACCTCCTTTTATATTTTTGGAGGTTGGCCAACCTTTCATTTCCTAGGTATACTCAATTATACACATTTTTTTTTTTTTTTTGTCAAGCGTTTTTTAACAAAACAATCCAATTTTTTTACAAAAATTTTTGTTGACAATGTTCTAATTGCGTGGTAGAATATCCTTTGTCGCTGGTATAGCTCAGTCGGTAGAGCGCTCCGTTGGTAACGGAGAGGCTCCCGAGTTCGAATCTCGGTACCAGCATTATTTTGTAATTACAAGTTAAAGTATTAGCCCCAAGATTTTGGGGCTATATTTGTATATTGATGGTTTTTGAAACGGAGGACAAAATTATGGCAAAAAATATTGCTAATGACGCTAACTATATTGAAGCGGCTCGTCATTCACTTTCACACGTTTTGGCACAGGCTGTTTGTGAGCTTTTTGACGGGGTTCAGCTTGGTATTGGCCCTGCTATTGAAGACGGGCTTTATTACGACTTTGACCTTCATCACAGAATAACTGAAGACGACTTTGCAGCGATAGAAGCCAAAATGAACGAGATTTTAAAAAGCGATACAGTATTTGAAAAGCGTGTGGTAGAAAATCCTTTGGATTTTTTTGCAAACACGCCTTATAAGCTGGAATTGGTAAAAGAATTAGTTGCCGCAGGCGAAGAAATCACTGTATATGAAAGCAATGGTTTTGTTGACCTTTGTGCTGGACCTCATGTGGAAAATATGCGTGAACTTCGCAACTGGGGCTTTAAGATTTCAAGCATTGCAGGTGCGTACTGGCGCGGAAACAGCGACAACCCCATGCTGCAACGTGTTTACGTCCACGCTTTCCCCAGCCGCAAAGAATTAAAAGAGTATTACGCATTTTTGGAAGAAGCCAAAAAACGTGACCACAGAACCCTCGGCAATCAACTGGACTTATTCTTTTTTGATGAAACAGCCCCAGGGATGCCTTATTGGATGCCAAAGGGCATGAAAATTTATAATAAACTGCTGGAATTTTCACGCAAGGTGCATGAAGCCCATGGGTATCAAGAGGTGGTGGGGCCGCAACTTAACCACAGCTCGCTTTGGGTAACAAGCGGACATTGGGAGCATTATGACGACAATATGTTTAAAGTGCAAATTGACGAAAATAACACTTATGCCTTAAAACCCATGAATTGTCCTAATGCCATGATACTTTTTAAAAAGAAAAACCGTAGCTATAGGGATTTGCCGCTACGTTTTTCCGAGCTTTCACATTTGCACCGCAATGAAGCAAGCGGCGCAATGCACGGGCTAATGCGTGTTCAAACCTTCCGTCAAGATGATGCCCACATTTTTTGTACACAGGAGCAAATTGCAAGTGAAATGAATGGAATAATGGACATAATGGACTTTATTTACGGCATTTTTGGACTAAAATACACCGCTGTGCTTTCCACCCGCCCGGAGTCCTTTTTGGGCGATATCGAAACATGGAACGAAGCCGAAGCCGTGCTTAAAAATGTGCTGGATACCCGCTTTGGTGCTGGCGAATATATTGTGGACGAAGGCGGCGGCGCATTTTATGGTCCAAAAATTGATATAAAAGTATACGATGCCTTAAAGCGTGAATGGCAACTTTGCACAATACAACTTGACTATCAACTGGCAGGTAATTTTGAACTAGAATATACCGACTCAGACGGCAAGCGTAAAGCCCCCGTGGTAATTCACCGTGCAGTTTTTGGTTCGTTAGACCGCTTTATCGGGGTTATTACCGAGCATTTCGCCGCCCGCTTCCCATTTTGGCTTGCTCCAGTGCAAGTTGGCATTGTGCCAGTACACAAAGACCACGAGAGATACGCCCACGATATTAGAGAAGAACTTGTGCAACAGGGTTTTAAGTCAACCCTTGATACTTCAGACGGTACAATGGGCAATAAAATAAAATCCTACCGCAACGAGCTTGTACCGTATATCATTATTATTGGCGACAAAGAAGTGGCAGACGGCACAATATCGCTACGTGTGCGTACAGGTACGCAAATAAACGGCATCCCACTTTCCAGCTTTATTGATGCCTGCAAAATAATGGAGCAAGCCTATAAAATCGACCTTATTGAGAATTTTGATGCGGACTAATTTTAGTGTACTGCTTGACAAGACTAGAAATAACGCACAAAATTTATATAACCTACAGGGAGGAATGCGCATTGTCTCAACCAGAAGCCGAAGCCCGTTATCGTTATTTTTTTGGAGGGTCTGGAGGGTTTGCACCCATCTATGATGAATCTTACATGGTTAGATTAGATGAGTATCAAGACCAAGCATATGTTCAACTTGCATGTACACAATTGGTCGGGTCAAACAAGCCTGGATTTGGTAATCCAATTTTTAATAACATGGAATGCAGTTTGGAGGAACAGAAAAAGAAGCAGAAACAAATCATTGACGAATGGATTGAGTTTTTTAAAACAAATCCCAAAGCACTGAAAGGGGTTCTTTTTCGAACGGGAATCACGCAGACATTATTAGAAGCTGTTTGTCATCAAGAAAAATTAGAGATTTTGCGGATTAAATGGGGAACTAAGCTGGATTTATCTGTGCTTCAAAATGTTCCTAAATTAAAAAGCCTTTATTTTGATGGATTTCGCTCTCCTCTACCAGATGTATCATTTCTTGATTGTTTGAAAAATTTAAAAGTTTTAAACCTATATTTAATTGATAATATTGAGGATTTTTCGCCGCTATATCACATGAAAAACCTTGAAGAGTTGTGTATATCAGGCAAAGCACCTGCAAAAGGCAAACGAATCATTTTCACAGACCTAGAATTTCTTCGAAATCATCCAAACTTAAAGATGCTTAACTGTGGAAACTTGGAAGTCGAGCGGTTATACACAGTTTCGGAACTTGAAGTGTTAAGGCAAAAATTACCCCTCTTGCATACCAGTTGCAACTTCTTTACTAGAGCCATCGCAAAGGCATCGAAAGGAAAACACATCATACTATGAGCATTAGTAGCGTTAATTCAATCCTTGGCAAATTACATTCTAACAGGAGGTTGTTGGTTATGCGATTAACGAAAAAAATTACCGTCCTTTTGGTGTTTGTGGCGGTTTTGCTCGCTGCTCCAATTATTATTTTTGCAAATGACATTAGGGTTAGTGTAGATGGCGAGTTTGTAAATTTTCCAGACGCACAGCCAACCATTGTAGACATACGCACCCTTGTGCCCGTCCGTGCTGTTTTTGAGAAAGCAGGCTTTTATGTAGGCTGGGATGAAGACACCAAAACCGCAATTATCACAAATGAGACTTACACAATATTAATCACAATAGGCAATGCGACATTTTATACAAACGGAATATCTCACTTGCTTGATGTTCCAGCGCAAATAATTGGA
>WRBU01000008.1 GCA_009784355.1 Defluviitaleaceae bacterium | reverse complement strand
CTTGCTCTTGTTGGGCGGCATGTTCAAGCTATAACCACAGACGGCAGAGGTAATCCGACAGGTTTTGTGGAAGGAAAAGTTGAGTTTGTCGATTTTGCAGGAGGATTCCCAACGCTTGCTATTGGCAACGAGCGTGTGCAGGTTGGCGAAGTTGTGGCTATTGGCAATGGTAACATGATTTTAGGGCGTACTGCGGGCTTTTTTGATGAAGATGGTGTACGTCAAAATGGCGCAATCACAGGCATTACTATTCGTGGTGACCACGCCTATGCTGTAATTGGTGACAATGAGCGTAGAATTGACCACATAAATTTCTTAACCGAAGCCTTTAATTTGCGTCATAGCGGTGAAATTGTTATGCATAACGATGACCGTGTGCGGGTAACGGATGTTATTATCCAAAACGGTGCTGTGCGTGTTGAGCTATACAAGGTAGACACCAGCGAAACAATTAACATTCCATATGCTACGTTTATTAACTCACCAAATGCGCCAACGTCTGTTGTTGGGCAATTTGTAGGATATTACTACGATGACGTATTTACTGCAAGGGCACGTATTGATGGTGTGGAAACACGTAATGATAACACCTATATCGTTATTGGTGCAAGAGAGCTTGCTATTGATAACATAAGGTTTTTGTCCGATGCCATTGCAATGCGTGAAAGCCAAGAAGTATTTAGGTTTGAAAATGAACCGCACCGCATCGTAAGCGTGCGTATTAATGATGGTATTGTTACTGTTATTGTGCAAAACAACGAAAACAGCGAAGAAAGACAAACCATTCCGTTTTCAAGGCTGGCAGAGCGTAACTAGGGAAGGTGAAGCAAATGCAAATTAACAATAAAATAATTCCTTTGCAAGGACAAGGAATGCCGCAGGCTCAAGCCATGCCGCAAAATGCCGCTGGCACTAGCTTCCAACAGGTTATGGAAGGCATGTCGCAGACCGCAAAACCACTGTATTTTAGCAAACACGCAAATATGCGGCTAAATACACGTGAAATTCAATTAAGCGGCGAGCAAATGCAACGGCTTGAAAATGGCGTAGCAAAAGCCCAAAACAAGGGAATTAGAGATGGATTGGTGCTTATAGACAATCTTGCTTTGGTGGTGAACATTACAAACAAAGTGGTTGTGACGGCATTAAATCAACAAGACCAAGTATTTACTAACATTGATGGTGCTGTGATAGTTTAGACTGGACTGCTTGCAGAGAGTCGAGGGACTTCCGACTGACAGACGAAGTCTCAAACAATAGCACACAGCACCGATGGAGGTGCTTTAAATGGTAACTAACCACACAAACTATTTCACGCCGCAACAAGCTACAAAACCTTTTGGAAAATGCCTTTACATTTACAAAGCGGCAGACAGCGGCTTTAAAGAGTGTGAAGAACCAACGCTTGCTGAAAAGTTAAGGGCGGCAGTGGATGCTTATAAGGAGCGGCTGTTGCGTGGCATGGGTGCGTTGTGTGATGATGAAATCGAGGCAAGAATTGCCGAATTTATCGCTAATTACAAGCCCGAAGACGGCTCGCAAGAGGAAATGGCACAGTTTTATGAAAAATTGCTTGCCTTTATGAAATCACTTAACGAAATTAAGAATAGAGAGCATGTTGAGAAGTTGCTCACGACCGCATCGGCGGACGAACAAAGGTTCGAGTCGAAGCTCTCACCCTTCGGTTCGCCCCTACAAGGGTATACGCCTAATGTGGCGGCGATGTATTCTCAAATGTTAGCAACACAATAGGAGGATATTATTATGATGCGTTCTATGTTTTCTGGTGTTACGGGTTTGCGTGCGCACCAGAGCAGAATGGATGTTATAGCACACAATATTGCAAACGTTAATACGACGGGCTTTAAGGCCAGCCGTATGAACTTTGCTGAGGCTTTTTCGCAGACAATACAAGGGGCATCTGCGCCAAATCCTGCCGCTGGGCGTGGTGGTACAAACCCCATGCAGGTTGGTCTTGGCGTTAATGTATCAAGCATACAGCGGATGATGACCCCGGGTGCGGCTCAGCGTACGGATGACCCGCTTCATCTGATGATAGAAGACGAAGGGTTTTTCGTGGTGGGCGACCAAGTCAGCGGCTTGTTCTTTACCCGTGCGGGCGACTTTATGAGGGATGAGGAATGGAACATCCACATGGCTAATGGGATGATGCTGCAAGGATGGCCTGCGGCATGGTTGCCGGGCGGCGGCGGTCCAGAGCGTAACCAAGAAACTCTTGAGCCTATTGGCCCAGTGCCTGGTACAGTTCAAGGCATAAATATTCCGCCAGAAATGCGAATGGTTCCCCCTGTGGCAACAGGTAATTCACGCATTAGCGGCAATTTGCGCTCAGCAGATGCAGAAACCCGCCCAATTCCGACCACCATTAACTTCCAAGACTCTCTTGGAACGGAATACCGCATACAGGCTCGTTTTGTACTTGATTCTGCTACTGGTGTGTGGACTGTTGAAATGCAAGACAGCATGACACGCACAAGCGACAATGAGTCATTTCCGATTACGGGTGGAACAGTCGGCTCAACTCCAGGCTGGTCTATTATGACAACTTTTGAATTTACTAACCTCGGAAATCCTAATCTAACTGGCGCAACACCACCTTATTTCAATGGCTTTGTCTATTATTTAGATTTAGATGCATCAGGTATGCCGCCGGGGCTATATCTTGGACAAAACCACCCAGGTATGGCACCTGGTGACAGAGCTATTAGAATTGATTTTAGGCAACTAACCCAGTTTGACTCTGCTTCAGGTGTTACTTCCCGCAATATGGACGGTCTTTCTGCTGGTACTTTGCAGGGTATATCCGTTGGTGGTGACGGCATCATTACAGGCACGTACTCCAACGGTCAAACATTTGACCTTTGGCAAATTGCCCTTGCACGTTTTGACAACCCTGCAGGACTTGCGGCAATGGGCGGCAACTTGTTTGCACAAACGTCAAACAGTGGGCAATTTAACGGCATTGGGCTTTCGGTTGCCAGTGCAGGCACAAGTCTGTTAGGCGGCACGTTAGAGATGTCAAACGTAGACCTTGCCGCAGAATTTACCGAAATGATAACAACCCAAAGAGGTTTTCAAGCAAATTCCCGTATAATCTCAACTTCCGATGAGATGCTGCAAGAGCTTGTGAACTTACGTAGATAATAACGTAAAAATGACTGTCATTAGTCATCCAAGGGTGTAACGGGCGGACCAGCGCACAAAGTGCGCTGGTAGCCGCCCCTACAAAACCCTTACAAAAAATTTGACATTTTTGTGAGTATGTGCTAGAATGTTACGAAGCGGATTTTAGAGGTGTTAAAATGATTAAAATTACAAGAATAAATGACAAAGAAGCAGTAGTAAATTGCGAACTTATTGAGCTTGTAGAAGCCAACCCGGACACAACAATTACCACGACCACAGGGCGCAAATTAATTGTAAAAGAATCTGTTGAAGAAATTGTAGCGGCGACCAAAGCATACAAAAGAGAAATAAATACCAATTATTAAGGGGGAAGCAAAAGTGGATATTGGTTCGTTAATTGGTTTAATATCTGGTATATTGTTCATTGTAGTTTCTATTTTAATAAATGGTGAATGGGATTTTAGCGCAGTTGGTGCTTTTGCTGACTTGCCCTCTGTTATGATATGCTTTGGCGGACCTATGGCTTCTACTTTTATAGGACAACCTATTGGCAGGTTTATAGGTGCTATGAAAGCTGCAAAATTTGTATTTTTGCCCCCAAAGTTTGACCACCAAGGAACTATTGATAAAATTGTTCATTTGTCAAATTTGGCAAGACGTGAAGGTGTATTGGCTCTTGAAGAGTCGGCTCAAAGTATGGATGACCCATTTTTGAAAAAGGGCATAATGCTTGTTGTTGACGGCGCAGACCCAGAGCTTGTGCGCTCTGTATTAGAAACAGAAATGGTATATATGGAAAATCGGCACAATGACATTAGAAGTGTTTGGGATATGCTAAATGGTCTTGCTCCTGCTTGGGGCATGATAGGCACGATGGTTGCACTTGTTCTTATGATGGGTAACCTTACGGATATAGAGCTTTTGGCGCAAAACATGGCTCTTGCGATGATAACAACCTTCTATGGTGCTATTTTGGCAAACTTCATAGCCATGCCCATTTCCAAAAAACTTTCAATATTTAACAACGACGAAATGCTTCTTAAGGAAGTTCAAATAGAGGGTATGCTGTCAATACAAAACGGCGAAAACCCAAGAATTATCGAAGAAAAACTCAAAGCATTTTTAGCACCGTCATTACGTACACCTTCTTCTGAAGAAGGCGGCGGAGGAGGTGCGGAGTAATATGGCGAAAAAAAAGAAAGATAAGCCAAAAGACGCCGAGTCCAGCTGGATGGCTTCCTATACTGACCTTGTTACGGTACTTTTTGCCCTTTTCGTTATGCTTTACGCCCTTTCGGAAGTGGATGAAGACCTTTGGTCGCAGTTTGTAATGGCTGCAGCGTTTAATCCTACTGTTTCGCCTTTTGACTTTGGCGCACAAGGCATAAATGACCTTATGGGCAATGGTGTTTCGATTTTACCGCACTTTGAATTGCAGAATTTTGACAGACCGCAAAATATGGGCGGCAATGACGGCGACAGCGATATGGCACAGATAGCAGAAATGCTGCAGACGTATTTTGGGGAAGAGTTGGCATCAATAGCTGATGGAGCAATTCAAATAGAATATACTGACGGACAAATACATTTAATGTTTATGGGTGATATGTATTTTGACTCCGGTCGTGCTACATTAAGACCTGATATTTTACCCGTTATTGCGGCGGTTGGTACTGCTATTGGCGGATTGCGTGAAATGGGACATGATATAAGGGTTGATGTGGAAGGTCATACCGACAACCAACCCATTAGTACGGCGCAATTCCCTAGCAACTGGCATTTATCTAGTGCACGTGCACTTACGGTTATGTTGTACTTGCTCGACATGGGCGTTATAGAGGCTACAAACATTAGTCATACGGGACGTGGTGAATTTCAACCAATTGGTGACAATACAACTGATGAAGGTCGTCAGCAAAACAGGCGCGTAGAAATTTTTATAACACAAGAAACTCGAGTGCAAGTGTTACCGATTGAAGAAGAATAGTTGCAAGCAAATCGGGGATATGAAAGGATGTGTTGGCTTTGGCAGAAGAAGCAAAAGGCGGCAATAACAAAGGAATGATGATGATAATTATGGCTATGCTTGGCTTGATTATCGTAGCTTTGGTTGGTGTTAGCATTTTTTTAATAACAAGTTTAGGAAATGATGACGATGACGTAGGGGGAGTAGGGGCTTTTGTGCCAGACCCACCTTTGACAGCGTTTGACATCGTTACGCTTGATATTGGCCGAGATGTTACAACAAATTTGTTGCCAAGGGCAAACGGAAGCAGACATTTTGTTGTGTTAAGGGATTTATCGCTTGGCATAAATAATTTGGATGAAGACGAAGCTATTGATTTTGCGGCAGAGATTAGGGCGCGTGAAGCTGTGGTTATAGATACAATAAATACTATTTTACGCAGAACAACGCCGGAAGAGCTGGAAGCAGAGGGTGGCGGTGTGACTTTGAGTGAAAATATTCTTCAAGCACTTCAAACTGCCTTTGGCAGTCATATGATTGTAGACGTGTATTTTCAATTTGCGATTCACTAAATGCACAAAAATTAGCATAAAGGTAGGTGCAAGATGTCTGAGGTATTAAGTCAATCTGAAATAGACGAGTTATTACGAAGTTTGTCTGAAGGAACTGCTCCTGAAGCCGACTCCGCAGCAAATACAAAAGAAAAACCTATTTTGCCCTATGACTTTGCTCGCCCACAAAAGGTGAATAAAGAACAACAGCGGACTTTGGAGATTATGTATGACTCTTATTGCCGCCAGCTAACATCGTTTTTATCGGGGTATTTGCGCACAAATGTGTCGTTGGAAGTGCTTTCGGCAGAACAAGTTACTTTCTTTGAGTTTTCTAATGCTTTGGCAAACCCTTGCATACTTTCTTTGGTGGAGCTTTTGCCGCTTAAAGGCTCGATAATACTTGAACTTTCGCCTAATATAGGATATGCTATCATCGATAGAATTTTGGGTGGTCCGGGTACAGGTGTTAAAACCATGCGAGATTTTTCTGAAATAGAAAAAATCTTATTAGAGCGAGTTATGAGCCACATGCTTACTCCGTTGCCGCAAACATGGGAAAATGTAATCGCTATGCGCCCAAAACTCAATCAAATTGAAACAAACTCGCAATTTGCACAAATAATTCCGCCAACAGAAACAGTTGCTTTGGTTACGCTATCTATAAAAGTCGGAAATGTGCAAGGATTGATGAACTTTTGTTTGCCGATACCTGTGATAGACCCTGTACTCGATAGATTATATACTAGGTATTGGTTTGCTCAAGGCATGGAATCTGATGGCGTTGATTATGTAGAAGACTTGCAGCAAAAAATTGAAACAGCAGATATTGTGGTTTCAACGGTTTTAGGCAAAACCAATATAATGGTTTCTGATTTTGTAAACCTTAATATAGGCGATGTTATATTGCTAGACAGCTTTGTAGACTCTGAATTAGAAGTCTTTGTAGGTCCTTTGCAAAAATTTTATGCCAAGCCTGGCGTAAACCGAGGGCGAAATGCAATACAAATAACAAAACTCATTGAAAGGGAGGAATAAAGCCATGTCAGACATGCTTTCTCAAGAAGAAATTAATGCGTTGTTAGGCGGTGTAGGCGGTGATGACGAAGCTGATAGCGGCGATACTGCAGGTGCTTTAAGCGACGAAAATCTTAGCAACATGCTAACCTCCCGAGAAAAAGACGTTTTGGGAGAACTCGGAAATATAAGCATAGGGACATCTGCTACAACCCTCTTTGCGCTTTTGGGACAAAGGGTTATGATAACCACCCCTGAGGTAAGTGTAATAAATATAAGAGATTTGGGCAGCGACTATGAAAAACCATGCGTAGGCATTAGAGTAGACTATGTTGAGGGAATAAAAGGCACAAATGTTCTATTGTTAAATAATTTGGACGTTAAAGTTATAACCAGCCTAATGATGGGATGGGGCGGCGAGGTAAACGAAGAAGAAGAGCTTAACGAGATG
Organism: Defluviitaleaceae bacterium; assembly: GCA_009784355.1. Lineage (GTDB taxonomy): Bacteria > Bacillota > Clostridia > Lachnospirales > WRAX01 > WRBJ01. The sequence continues at coordinate 6,143 of WRBU01000008.1, read as the reverse complement.
GATATTTCTGCCATACAAGAAGCCATGAACCAAATGATAGGTTCTTCCAGCACCTCACTTGCGTCTTTGGTAGATACAAAGGTTGACATAGCGACACCTGTGGCATCCATCATAGACTTTAATAGTCAGGAACTTTTACAAAATCTTGGTTTTGAAGAAGAATATGTGGTTAGCATTAAGTTTAGAATGGAAATTGGCACTTTTATAGATTCTAATATCATGCAGCTTTTGCCGATGGACTTTGCAAAGCGTATGGTGGACACCATGACATCATTTATGACGGGCGAGCAAGAAATGCCGGCGGAAGCAGCACAGGGAGCAGCGGCAGCACAAGCGGCGCAAGCACCACCGCAACAACAAGCTGCTCAAAATGCACCACTTCAACCAGCACCACAACCACAACCAGCGGAGGCTAATATGGCTAATGTAGCAATGCAACAACCTACACAACATATGGAAGCACCGCAGGGCTACTATGCCCCACCACCACAAGGATATTACGCTCCACCACAGGGGTATCAAATGCCACCTCAAGGATATGCTCCTCCACCGCAACAAGTGGCTACACAACCTGCTCAATTTCAGAGTTTTGACATGGGTAATTTTGTGCAACAAAAAGAAAATATCGAGATTATTATGGACGTACCTCTGGAAGTTACGGTAGAGCTAGGGCGCACAACCAGAAAAATCAAAGAGATTTTGGAGTTTTCACCAGGCAGCATCATAGAGCTTAACAAATTAGCGGGAGAGCCTATTGACATTTTGGTTAATGGTAAGTTTGTGGCAAAAGGCGAAGTTGTTGTTATTGACGAAAACTTTGGTATAAGGGTAACAGATATTGTTAATGCAGAACATAGGATATAATATATTTAATGAAGGTCTAAAATTTTATCAGTGTACAAAAAGGAGAGGGAAATATGGCAAAAACAATCTTGCTTGTCGATGACGCTGCTATCATGCGCATGATGTTAAAGGACATCCTTACAAAAAACGGTTATGATGTAGTTGGCGAGGCAGAAAACGGTGCAAAAGCTGTTGAAAAGTACAAAGAATTAAAGCCTATGCTTACAATAATGGACATAACTATGCCAGAAATGAATGGTATACAAGCTACCAAAGCAATAAAAGATTTTGATGCTAATGCTCTTGTTGTTATGTGTTCTGCTATGGGTCAGCAGTCTATGGTTATAGAGTCTATTCAAGCGGGGGCTCGCGATTTTATTGTTAAGCCTTTCCAGCATGATAGAGTTTTGGAGGCCGTTGCAAAGGTTATTGGGTAGGCGAAATGACAGCTTTTTCTTACGATGCTTTAAATGGTAGTGCAACAAACCAAAGTGCCGCAGGCATACAAGTTGGCACAACCGAAGCCACGAGCGTTGGTATATATGCAGGCTCTGGCTCATCAAGCACAATTACTGCCTTTTTAGGCTTTGCTGTGGCTTTGGTTTTTGTCGTTCTTTTAGCGTATTTTTCTTTACGCCTTATTGGACGTGCTAGAGGCGGTGTCAAAGCTGACCGCAATATTAAAATAATTGAAGCAATTGGTGTAGGCGTGCAAAGCACAATCCAGCTTATAAAAGTTGGCGATAAATTTTTTTTAATAGGGGTTAGTCGTGGCAATATAGTATCCCTTGGCGAGGTTGATGCAGAATCTGTAACAATAGAACAAGGGAAAAACCCGTCGTACGTATCTTTTGACAAAGTTTTGTCAAAAATCTTGCCAAAGAAGAAAGGCGAAGAGCAAGATTCTTCTAACGAGTAACGGTAGATAAATTCATAAAGTAGAGTGGTGAACGCCTTGGTCGCAGAAAAAAACTTCGGGACAAAATTTGCTTTGCAAATCCTGAGAATGTGCGTCTTGGTTTTCGCCTTGTTGTGCTTTGTTTTGATATTTAGACAAACCGAAGTGGAGGCAGCAGGACTAACTGATGACGCAGGCACGGTTAATATTTTTCTTTTTGCTCCTAACGAAGGGGATGAAGACTTAACGGGCTCTGCAACGCTGCAAATTTTGTTTTTATCTGTTTTCATAGTATTGCTGCCGTCAATACTCGTTGTTATGACCACCTTTACACGTCTTATCATTATCTTTTCGTTTTTACGCTCTGGGCTTGGCACACAGCAAATGCCGCCAAACACGGTTCTTATCGGGCTTGCCCTTATGCTTACAATATTTTTAATGAATCCAGCTATAGAAGAAATGAACGAAACCGCATTCCAGCCACTTATGGCAGGAGAAATAAGCACCTCAGAAGCCATAGATAATGCTATGGGTGCTATTCGCAATTTTATGCTTGGTCAAAGTCAAGCAGGTTCAGGACTTGGCGAAAATATAATCTTTTTTGCAGATATTGCAGGAATTGACTTGGAAGTAGAAGATGGATTTATTACAGATGTAGACACCATACCAAACTTTGTCTTGATACCCGCATTTATTTTGCACGAACTTGCTATTGGCTTTGCTTTTGGGGTTTTTATCTTTATCCCCTTTATAATAATAGACATGGTTACAGCTTCGGTCTTAATGGCTATGGGTATGATGATGCTTCCGCCTGTTATGATTTCGCTTCCGTTTAAGGTTATGTTGTTTGTTTTGGTGGATGGATGGCGACTGGTTATAAGCACGGGCATAGCTACATTCGTAACTGACTACGGCTAAAGACAACCTCTATTAACCTCATTCCATCATCTTTTTGGCAAATTTTCCAAATCTTGACACTTGCCAAAAACGCCCGTACCTATGGGTACGCCCGTTTTCGTCAAGCACCAATCTTTTAAAAATTATGCTCAAAAATCTGACGAAAGCAGGTTAGTAGAGGCTATCTAAAATTAGGAGGTGTGAGGCATGTCGCAAGAAAACATTATATCAGTAATGCAAGGAGCTATATGGACGGTTATAACAACGGCTGCCCCGCCACTTATTTTAGGGCTTGTTGTTGGCGTTTTGGTTTCATTGTTTCAAGCCATCACGTCCATACAAGAAGCCACACTTGCTTTTGTACCAAAAATTTTGGCGGTTTTCTTGGCACTGATGATTTTTGGAAATTGGATGATTACTAATTTAGTTGAATTTGTACAAAATTTATTTGAAAACATTCCGCACCATTTGTTTAATTAGAGGTGAGTTGCTATGGATATTGCTGCCTCGCAAACTTTAATGGAGCTATACCTCAATGTAGATGTTTTTATGGCTGTTTTCGTTCGTGTTATGGGGTTTTTTATTGTAATGCCTATAATGTCAGGACAAAACATCCCCGTGCCGTTAAGATTAGTCTTTTCGATTGCAATGGCACTTTTAGCATTTGTTTCAAATTCGGTAACTTTGCCAGCCTACGACCCGACTATTTGGTCTTTTGGAGTTTTGCTTCTGCAAGAATTTATGATAGGCTTGATATTAGGGCTTGTTATAATGATGATATTTTCCATTTTCCATTTTGTTGGACAATTAGCTGATTTTCAAATGGGATTTAGCATGGCATATGTTATGGACCCTTTTGGAGGAGGGCAAATGCCCGTAACAGGTAATTTTTATTATCTTGTAATCTCTATGCTTTTTATAGCAACAGGTGCATTACAATTTGTTATTGGGGTATTCTTTTCTAGTTTTGGTGAACTTGGTTTAGGGGCGGCGTTTGTGGCAGACAACGCAACACTTGCTGCTGTGTTTGTGGAAATAACCGTGAGTTATTTTAGGACAGGCTTTGGCATAGCTTTACCAATTGTTGGAACAATAATGGTTGTAAACTTTGTTTTGGGAATTTTGGTTAAAGCGGTACCCCAAATGAATGTGTTTGTTGTAGGTATGCCGATAAAGGTTATTGTTGGATTGGTGATTGTTTTTGTATCATTACCATTTTTGGCAAATGCCTTTGAAAACATCTTTATTGAAATTGTGCAGTATATGGAGGCGATGATTATATGGATGCAACCAGAAGCCGCATATTAAACGCATATATAGTCATCCCTATGAATTTGAGCTTTTTTGACCAAGCTGCTCAAGAAAAAACAGAAAAAGCGACACCGAAAAGGCGAAAAAAAGCTCGTGAGGAAGGTCAGGTTGCGCAGTCGCAAGAAATAGGAACTGCTGTGCTGTTTATAGCGGCTTTCCTAGCTTTACGAGTGTTTGTTCCCGGAATTTTTACACGGCTTTCAGAAATGGTGACCTATAATTTTGTACAAATAGGAAATGTAAACGATGTTATGAGTATACCTCGCATAAGCTATCATATTTGGCAAATGTTTGGACAAATAATTTTGTTAGTATTGCCTCTTGCAATGGTTATAATGGCGATAGGGCTTTTTATCAATGTGATGCAGGTGGGCTGGAATCCGACCTTAAAGCCATTGAAGCCAAAGTTTTCCAAAATAAGCCCCAAAAAAGGCATCAAAAAGATTTTTTCTATGAAAATTTTTATAGAGCTGTTTAAAACGGTGATAAAGTTTACGGTAATTCTTACGGTGATATATTTTGTGCTGATTGGTGAAATTGAGCACTTGATGATGCTGTATCACTATGACTTGATGGTTGCGGTGGGTGTTGTCGGCAGTATTTTGGTGAATGTTGGTGTTACCGTAGGCATTTTGTACATCTTTGTGGCAGGGCTGGATTATGCCTACAATAGGTGGAAGCATGAAAAAGAGTTGCGAATGACCAAGCAAGAAATTAAAGATGAATACAAACAAACAGAAGGTGACCCTCTTATAAAATCAAAGATACGTCAAAAAATGCGTGAAACATCTATGCGGCGAATGATGCAGGAAGTTCCGACGGCGGATGTTGTAATAACAAACCCAACGCATTTTGCCTGTGCTGTGCGTTATGATAGATTAAGCGTTCGTGCGCCGATACTCGTTGCAAAAGGCGCGGACCATATGGCTCAAAAAATTAGAGACGCAGCAAATGAAAATGAAGTTATGATTGTTGAAAACAAGCCGCTTGCACGCACATTATACAGCGTAGTGGATGTTGGAGAAGAAATCCCTGCCGAGCTTTGGCAAGCTGTTGCCGAAATCTTGGCTTATGTATATAGTATTAAAAATACACCCGCAGTAATTTCGTAGAGGGATGCAGATATAAAATGTTGATGCAATAATCACCGAGATAAGGAGGTGGAAAAGATGAAATTTGCACGTGAAGGCTTAATAGGTATAGGCATTGTTTTGATAGTCCTTGTAATGATTGTTCCCATTCCTGCTGGAATGATGGACTTTTTGCTTATGATTAATATCGGGCTTGCCCTCTTGATTTTACTTAATGCTCTTTATGCCAAAGAAGCAATGGAAATGGCATCTTTTCCGACCATCTTGCTTATTGCCACTCTTTTTGGTTTGGTGCTAAATATATCTGCCATGCGTCTAATTTTGGGACAAGGCTACGCAGGTGGCGTTATTGCAACCTTTGGCGAAGTTGTTGTTGGCGGAAATTTGGTTCTTGGTTTCATTATGTTTGCCGCTATAATTATTGTAAACTTTTTGGTTATTACAAAGGGTTCCGAGCGTGTGGCGGAGGTTTCTGCCCGCTTTACTCTTGACGCTATGCCCGGTAAGCAAATGGCGGTGGATGCCGACCTTAATGCCGGTGCAATTACCGATGAAGAAGCAAGGGAACGCCGCAAAAAAATTACAGACGAAGCAAGTTTTCACGGTGCTATGGATGGTGCGGCGAAGTTTGTTAAAAACAATGCTGTTGCGGCAATACTTCTTACCCTTATAAATCTTATTGGCGGCACAATAATGGGCATGACGGGGCTTTACGGCGGTCCGGAATTACCATTTGGTGAAGCGTTTCAAGTATTTTCGCTTATGACTATTGGTGATGGACTTGTTGGTCAAATACCTGCTCTGCTAATAGCTGTTGCTACGGGTATTTTGGTAACAAAAACAAAGGCAGACGACGGTGTTACAAAGCAGCTTGTGGGACAGATTTTTAGCCAAGGTGTTGTTCTTTATATTGCAGGCGGTGCGATTGCTTTTTTAGGTATTTTTGGTGGGTTGCGATGGTTTTTTGTGCCATTTGGCGGTCTTTTGATTTTCCTTGGTACACGTGTAGAGCGCAAAAAGGCCATTACTGCAATACAGCACGAAATTACCCACGAGGATATGGAGCTGGAAGAAATTAGAAGACCAGAGAATGTACAGTCCTT
>WRBU01000007.1 GCA_009784355.1 Defluviitaleaceae bacterium | reverse complement strand
TTCCATTTTCAGCAGGCGGCTGAAATTCGCCCACATTGTAATTTGGCACAGCATCACCAACCCAAGCTGGATTTTCAAGCGAAGGTATATTTATCGGGATAGTTTCTGGTGGTGAAAGTTGTACTTGCTCTATTGCAATAGGTACGCTAATTTCTAATGTTGGGCGTGGTACCAAAGACGCAAAAGGCATGAACAAAAGTGCCGCTATAATCACTATCCACAAAAAATATCGCCCGCCAGCGGCAAACTTCTTGTCCAAAACTGGTGTCGCTATCAAAATTAGGATAATTGCCGCAGAAACTATTATCGTGGTGCTTGCAAACGAAAATAAAAATGTCATTTCCCCTCACCTGCCTTTTGGTTGATGAAGTTTTGCAGCTCGTTCAAATCCCCTTGCGAAATTGCTTTGCCTCCATAAAGTGATGTTACAAGACTGGTTAACGAATTGCCGTGCAAGCGTTGCAAAAACGACATGCTTTCTGCTGCAAGGTAGCTTTCCTCATCAATAATGGGCTTGTAAATATTGACTTTGCCCTCACGCCGAACACTTAAAAAGTCCCTATCCACCAATCTTGCTAAAAAATTTAGCACTGTGGTTGTTGCCCACTCTTTTTTTCCTTCTAATTGCATCATTATTTGTGCCGATGTAACCTCGCCGCCGAATTTCCATATAGCCTGCATAATAGCAAGTTCTGCATCAGGAAGCCTTTGTATCATCATGCCATCCCCTCCTATTTCTACAAATGTAAAATCATCTACTTACATTCTACACTTGTAAAAATTATTTGTCAAGCATTTTTTTAAATTTATTTTACTATACACAAAAACAGGATGTCGAACACGACATCCTGTTGGGCTAACATTCTAGCCTATTGTTATAACCTTTGTGATAATAGTAAATACGATTTTTACCTGTTTTTTTAGCTTTATACAAAGCCATATCAGCATTGTGCACAAGATGCCTTATACCAAAGTCTGTGTCCTCAGGTGCATCCTCTTCTACCGTGGCTATGCCAACAGAAATTGTTATTGGGATATGCAAGTTATCCCCATCAAGCTCATTAATAAAAAACGGAGAGTGATTTATTGAATGCCTTATTCTGCAAGCAGTTTTTTGCACGTCATTAATTGAAGTTTTTGGCATAACAACAACAAACTCTTCGCCGCCATATCTGCATACTACATTTTCTTTTCGCAAAGAGTGTTGCACGCGTGCGGCCAAAATTTTAAGCACTTCGTCCCCTGCCTGATGCCCATAAGTATCATTAACTGCTTTAAAGTCATCCACGTCAATCATCATTATAGTCATGGGCTTGTTTTGTTTTACACAATCTGCATAAATCAAGGGTACAACCTCGTACATATAACGGCGATTGTAAACACCCGTCATCACATCTGTGTTAAGTATTTTTTCCATGGATTCAAAAGCAGTGGCCATCTTTTTAATGTGACGCAAGTCCTGCATATGCATGATAATTACTGTATCACTTTCCAGCTCTACTGTTTTTAATGTAATCAAAGTTGGTACAAGCTCATTGTCGTTAATTAGCCATATCCACTCAAATTGCATACTCTCTTTGGTATTAAAAACCTCTTCTAAAAATTCACGCATTTTTATTTTAGATTCTTTGCCGTCTGGCTGTATTGGCGGGACAAATTTATAAGGGTTTTCGATAAATTCATCAGCGTTTTTGTCCATACCAAGAAAAACGGCAAGCGATTCGTTACAAGATAAAATGCTATAATCTCTACCCACAACCATAGAAGCGAGCGGCGAAGAATTTAACATTGCAGCTATTAGCTCACGATTTTTGCGACGCTCTTCTTCTAACCTCACTTTTTCACGCAAGTCGGTAATGTATAGGGCAAAAGCCTTGTTGCCTGCTATTTGTACGCTCTTGCCGCTAATTTCAACGGGGATAGTTTCATCCTTTATTGTAATACAGCAACCTTCTTTTACGTATATTTCACCGTTTGCCGCTATCAGCTTTGTAATATCTTTCATTTTTTGCATACAATCACGGCTCGCACACATATCAGTCTTACAGAAATTGTTATAACTAAATGTCATATAAGACATATCTTTTACGCCGAAGAAATTTAAAGCGGCTTGATTGCAAGCTAAAATTTCTTGCTTTTCGTTTGTAATAATGCAAGCTACCGGCGAAAGGTCTACCATAACCATAGCCAATTCTTGGCTTTTTTTGACTTCGTCAAGATATCTGTGATACTCACGCATGTCTTGCGCGTATATCACTGCAATATCTGTATTGTCTATGTTCATACTATGAGTAGATATTTGTGCAGGGATAACCTCACCAGATGCGTTTTTAAACTTCCACGAAAAAACAACTTCTTCTTTATCAAAAATCTTTCTAATTTTTTCTGACAAAATTTGGTGAGGTTTAGTATCGTTAGTTTCTACTACCGAGTGTAAATATTTGCTCTTTGCGTTAAGCTCTGTCAAATTTTCTACACCAAACATTTGTAGGGCAGTGGCGTTGCAGTCATGGACAAAACCGCTTCGGTCGATTATAAAACAACTGCTTGGTGAGGCATCAACCATTGCTTTTAATCTTTTGCGCAAAAGGTCTTGTTCTTGCGCAAATTTGTAATGCAAGCGCATGTCTTCAATAAAGACTATGCCTTTTGGCTCATTGTCAGTTTCTATGCGTTGTATGGTTAGTTTTGAAGGCAGGCTTTCGCCAAATTTTGTTGTAACATGCCAGTCAAAATGCACTTTGCCCTCTTCAAAGGCTTTTTGTAAATAAACCGCAAAACTATCCATGGTTTTTGTGCCGTCGGGTTGATATTCTGGAAGTGTTTCGCGGAAATTCTCAAAATAATCAACTTTTTCTTTATAGCCAAAAAGTTGTAAGGCGGCATTGTTGCAATCTACAGGCTTTAAAGTTTCGTCCACAATGATACTTGGTGCTGGCATATGGTCGATAAAATTACGCCACGCTACATCTATTTCCTTTTCAGTTCGTTGTTGCGCTGTTTTTGCACGTATGTCACGGCAAATTTCTAACACATGCTCTTCGCCGCCGTAATTAATGCGCAACAAAGTACAGTCTAAAGGAATTATTTCGCCTTTGACATCTAACAGTTCCCAAAAAGTTTGGGCATGTCCTTTTTCAAATGCTTGCTGTAAGAAAATGGTGGTAGCTTCCACGCTGTCCAAGCCACCTTGTTGTTTATCTGGGTAAGAAGCAAAAAACCCTTTGCGGTATTCTTCAACACTCTTAAATCCAAGCATTTTCACCATCGTTCTATTGGCGAAAACAAGCTTATTTTCTTTATTCCAAATATGCAATGCGAGAGGCAAGTTGTCAAAAATATCGTTGTATCGTTCTATTTGCGCTTCACGCTCTAATTGCTGCCTTTTATCTATTGTGAAGCCAATAAGGCAAGGGCTTTCGTCAAACTCTGAAAGGGTAAGAGTGACTTCTGTCGGCACGGGTGTGCCATCGGGTTTTTGATGCATCCACTCAAAGCTGAAAAAACCAGTTTCAAAAGCCTGTTCCAAAAATTCCATTGCTTTTTCAAAAGAAGGAGTGCCGCATGGTTGGGTTGGGGGTGAAAGTTCGGCAAAACGGTCTATATATTCTTGCGGACTTGATAAATCAAACAAAGCCGCAACTTGAGCATTTGCCATAACCAAATTACGATTGTAATCCCAAAGAGTATATCCCGCTGGTGATAAGTTAAAAAACAACTCAAAGCGTTCCCTTTCTTTTCGCATTGCATTGTCTTTTCGCCTTTCTTCTGATTTGTCTATTGTTATACAAATAAGGGCGGGTTTTGCGTCGACCTCTGTTTTTGTGATAATAACCTTACATGGAATTTCTTCGCCACTTGATGTCGTGTGAAGCCATTCAAATTCAATATAGCCTCCCTCAGAGGCTTGCGTAATATATTTTTTAGAAAGCTCCGCACTTGTTGTTCCGCATGGTTGTAATTTTGGCGAGAAACGATTTGGGTTTTCTATATATTCCCGTGGTTCATCTATTCCAAAAAAGTCTGCTGTGGCCTGATTTGCCATTTTGACGCGACGAGTTTCCAAGTCCCATACCGTACACATGGTAGGAAGCGAATCAAAAAAACGTCTAAAACGCAAAGATTCTTTGCGTAAGTATTCTTGCCCTTGCAGATGATGGGTAAGGTCTGTTAAAAAAGACATTGCAAGGCGTTTGCCGTCGATTTCCGTGCACGTCAAAGTGACGACACAAGGAATCGGTCTGCCGCTTAAAGTTTGATGCATCCAATCAAATTCCACATAGCCTTTCTCAAATGCCTCTGCAATAAGCCCTTGCGCTTTTACAACAGAAACAGAGCCGCAGGGCTGTGTAGCTGGTGTCGCATCAAAAAAATTATTTATTAAATCTTGTTTGTCGCGAAAACCAAAAAAGTTATATGCATAGTCGTTGCAGTCTACAATCATCCCGTCTTCATTCCATAAAGTGCAGGCGATAGGGATGCCGTTAAATATATTGTCAAAACGCTGTTTTTCACGATTCAAAATTTCTTCTTTTTGATACTCTTGACGCAAATCTATAGTAAGCCCTACTATACCTTGCTTGCCCTGCAGTTCCGTGCGGTTAAGCGAAACACGACACGGAATTTCTTCACCATAACTAGTCAAATGTGTCCACTCAAATTCCACAAAACCGTTTGCTAACGCCTCTTCCATGTATTTTGCGGATTTTTCAAAACTAGGTGTGCCGCATGGCTGATGGGTCGGCGAAAAGTCTTCTGGAAAATCTATAAACTCTCTGGGGTCGTCTATTTCAAAAAGCTGACACACGGCTTTGTTTGCCATAATAAGCTCATGATCTTCGTTCCAAAACTCCAAAACAACAGGTGCTGTGTCAAATAGCATTTTAAAACGCTCTACTTCGCGCATTATCAAGTCTTCACGCAAAAGCTCTGCTCTACGGTCAGAAATAAAATCTAATACCGCATAACTGCCTTCATACTCTATTCTAAATATTTCACAAAGCACTGGAATAATCTCGCCGTTTTGATGTCGCAAAGTCCAATTTATTCTTTGTGGTCTGCCTGTTTCGATGGTAGTAGCAATATAGTTATTTGCAGAGCCTTGAGAATCTTGCCCGTCGGGCTGTTGGTCTGGGTAATAATGCAGATAGTTTTCTTTATAGTTGTTAAGGTCTATTATACCTAAAAGCTCTGCAATCTTGTCGTTGAAATATAACAAATTACCGTCTTTGTCCCAAATGTGTACCGCAAGCGGTGAATTTTCCAAAATAATTTTAAAACGTTCTCTTTCAAGAGCTTTTTGCTGTTCTAATTCTTTTTGCATCCTTAAATCTTGCGCATGGCACGATATAATAAAGTCATCCTTAAGGTCAACTCTAATCATAGTAACATCAAAGGGTATTATATCGCCGTCAAAGGTCATTTGGTTCCATTCAAAGTTACGATACCCTTCGTTTAACATAATTTGGATATTTTGTTCAGAAACATCTTTTCCGCTTGCGCCCTCTGGCTGCGGCGAAGCCACCATTAATTCTACATAATTATCCAAAATTTCTTGCTTGTTTTTTGCTTTTAAAAGCTCAACGGCAGCGTCGTTGCAATCTATACAATTAAATTCTTTATCAAAAAACATCCATATTGTCGGCATGGAATCTAATATAGCGCGCGTTGTGTCATCAAACGAAATAGCACCGTTAGAAACAATGCTTTGTGTGCTTTTTTGTTCAAAAATTTCATTAAAAGTACAAAGCACATTTCCGTCATCGGCTTTTGTAAAATCAAGTTGTAATTGCAAAAATTTGCCGTCGTGGTGCGCCAAAAAAGCCATCCAAGAAAACTTGCCGTCAGCCAAAGTCTGCGACACACAAGTTTCTATCATTTGATCCGTTTTTATGCCATTAGGCTGAAATTCAGGATTTTGAACAAAAAAAGCCTTAATGTCGTTTAGGTCATCATCAAAGCCAAAAAGGACTGCCGCATCTTCACTAATGCTTTTAATGCTTGCGTCTGCCTCAAAAATTATATATGGTTTGCTTTTAAAATCAGTAGCCAAAATAATCACGCTCCGCAATTTACAATGTTTTGATACAGCTAACAAGGTCGGCAACTTCAATTATTTCATAATCAAAACATTGCCCGAACACAACAAGCTCCGTTTGGGCATCAAAATTTTTTATGTATTCAATCAATGTATTGCTGCTCATTTCGTTGCTATTTTTTAGCACAGTCATTTTAATTTTTGCACCTTTTGCACGCAAAGCCAAGCCTTCTACAATGGCTTGCACAACTTCCAAATCTTCTCCGTAATAAACATGCACCATGCTGACCTCGTGTAATACCAAACGGACGCAATCCGTTTTAAAATACCCATGCGCCCATCTTCGACCCCTTTTCATAACGCACTACATACAGCCAGCTCAATTTAAGCTACCTCGCGGCACATAATGGTGCAGACTTAATGCTGCTGCCGTCAGGCCCTGACATGGTTCATCCGTCATTATTGCGCAAGACTTAAATCTCAACACCGCTTACATGTATTGCATTACAATCCGAAAAGCCTAGGATGGGCATCACTCCATTATAGCGGATTTTAGGTGCAGGGCGCCGCTACTGCCCCAGCTTGCATGGATAACAACCATTGTACACAAATTAAAGCAAAATGTCAACAGAATATTTTTGGATAATTTTAAAAGAAAAACAGACACTTCAAAATGAAATGTCTGTCATGTGGTTTTGTAGTATTTTTACACGAAGCCTATGTAATTTCATTTGGCATTACGAGCAACAAGACAAGGTATAGCAAAATTCCACTGCCGCCCAAAATTAGAAATATAACAAAGGCAATTCGCACAAGCGAAGGGTCCCAGCCAAAATACTTACCAATGCCGCCGCAAATACCAAAAATCTTTTTGTTTTGTGAACAACGTGTGAGTCTCTTTGGCTCTTGCGAGAAACAATTATTGTTGTTATTCATAATTTTCCTCCATAACATCAAATAGATTTGTAGACATGTATTTTAAGCCGCAGTCATTTATAACAATTCCGAAGTTTTTGCCAGCGTCACAATTTTTTAATTGTTTTACAGCGGCAGCAAGATTTGCACCTGACGAAAAACCCGCAAAAATCCCCTCTTTTTTGGCAAGTAAGCGTGTCATTTCTTCTGCCTCTGCATCGGTTACTGTTATGCAGTCATCTATCAATCTGCGGTCTATAAGCTCCAAACTTTTGGCATATCCGCCGCCTTGTATTTTATGACTGCTGCCTTCAATAAGCTCGCCCTTATAGTATGCCGAACCGTGGGGCTCTACTGCATAACATCGTATATGCGGGTTGAATGCCTTTAATGTGCGGGCATATCCTGTAAAAGTGCCGCCTGTGCCTATAAAATCTGCAAAAGCGTGAAGCTGACCGCCGCTTTGCTCCCACATTTCTTTTGCGGCAGGCTCTTGAGCAAGGGCATTATCGAAATTTTTGAACTGGTTAAGAAATAGTGCGCCGGTTTCTTTTGCAAGTCGTGCCGCTTCTATTTCCACCAGCTTTATATCCTCCTTGGAAACCTTGCCAGGGACGGAATTTGGGGCTTGGTCTACAAAAACAATTTCGCCGCCAAATGCTTCTATCATCCTAGCGCGTTCAAGAGAATTACCTTTTGACAGTACGCATATAAAACGATAACCTTTTGCAGAGCAAACCATAGCAACGCCTGTGCCTGTGTTGCCGCTGGTCATTTCTAACACAATTTGCCCCGGTTTTAACAATCCCTTGCATTCGGCAAGATTTATCATGCCGATGGCTATGCGGTCTTTTTTGGAAAAAGAGGGATTCATATGTTCGAGCTTTGCAAAAATATTACCCTCAAAACCGAGATGTTTTTTTAACATATCCAGCCGCTGTAGGGGCGTATTGCCAATAGCTTCTGTAATGGAAGTAATAAAATTCGGCATAACTGCACACCTCCTATACGTTAAATCTAAACAAAATAATGTCACCTTCTTGCACAATATACTCTTTGCCTTCAAGGCGTAAAAGTCCTGCGTCCTTACAAGCGGCGTAACTTCCCTTGTCAACAAGAATATCGTAATTTACAATTTCCGCCCTTATAAAGCCTCGTTCAAGGTCTGAATGTATTTTGCCCGCGGCTTTAACGGCTGTTGTGCCAACGGGAATAGTCCATGCTCTAACCTCTTTTGGACCAGCAGTTAAAAAGGACATGAGGTTAAGTGTGCGATACCCTGCCGCCGTCAATTTATCAAGGCTTGAGGACTGCATCCCCATCATTTCTAAAAATTCTGCCTTTTCATCATCATCCATGCCTACCATATCTTCTTCAATTTTGGCAACGACGATAAAAACTTCTTTATTGTTGTCATACTTTTGTGTTAGAAATTTACGCATACACTGTATATAGTCGTTTTGTGGATTTTCTTCATAGATACAAGCATAATCCTCTTCACCTATATTTGCCACATATATCATGGGCTTATGTGTCAAAAGCCCCGCTTGCTTTATTAAGGCATTGTCTTCTGGAGTCATTGGCATATCCCGCACTAGCTTTTCTTCTTCAAGATGTTTTAAAACCCTCTCAAGCACTCCAATCTCAACTTGACCCTGCTTAAAACCTGCAGAGCCAGCCTTATTATCTTTTTTAATGCGCTCTATTCGGCGGCTGACTTGTTCCATATCTGCAAAAATGAGTTCTAAATCAATGGTTTCCATATCTCTCACAGGGTCTATGCTACCATCAGGATGCGGTATATTTTCGTCATCAAAACAACGCACCACATGCACAATGCCGTCCATTTCCCTTATATCTGCCAAAAATTTATTGCCCATACCGCCGCCGCCAGAGCTGCCCTTAACCAATCCAGCAATATCAACAAATTCTATTGTAGCTTGTGTTATCTTTTTTGCATCATAAATTTTTTGTATAACATCCAAACGCTCGTCCGCTACATTTACAATACCCACATTTTTATCTATGGTAGAAAATGGGTAATTTCCTGAAGCCGCCTTGCTTCCTGTTAAAGCGTTAAACAATGTACTCTTGCCAGAATTTGGCAAACCAACCATTCCGAGTTTCATATGTATTCTCTCCTTTAAATTCGGTGTTTTTGCGACATTTGCTATTATATCACATATCATAATAATTTCAAAGCATTTTTGCAAAACTAACTACAATTACAATAAATTGGGAGTGATTGCAATGCAAGACTTTTTCACAATGCTATTTGTATTGATTGTAATGCTGGCATCATGCAATGCCTATGACGGCGGTGCAAGCAATAGCGACATTGAAGAGCTTGAACAAAAAACCATATCCATAGAGGAAAAGGAAATTGCGATAGCGGAAATGGTTAATAAACATGAAGACTTGGTGGATGTAGCTGTGTCGATAAGCGGCGGCATTGCAGTAATCGGGCTTGACCTTGCCAATAACAGCGGGCTATGCCACACAGACATCATAGCCATTAAGCAGCGCACAGTTGATGAAGTTAAGGCGCATTTTGAGGATATTAATCATGTAGCGGTGACCACAGCACCTGATATGTTTAAAAAGCTCGCTAACCCTTTTGAAAATGTGGAATGTCCCCATGAAGCCACTTCAGACCTATTTGATATACCTATTCCCATGCCGTAAAGTTACAAAAGACCTTTACGTTTCATAAATCCAAGCAATCTTTTACCTTTTGGCAAATGAAGCACATCTTCTTCACTTATGCCCTTTATTAATAGCATAAAAATGACATACAGCATTAGACCTCCGATTATTGATATTATAACCGCGGCGGCATTAGAGTTTAAAGCAATATGGCTTATATGGTAAAAAACAAAAACACCAACAGCCATGGTAATACTTGCAAAAATTGGCTTTACAAACATTCCGACAATATCTGGTTTAGTTTTTGTGTATTTGAACAAATACATGCAGTTTATTAATGCGGCAATTCCAAAGCAAATTGTGGTACCTATAACTGCGCCGTAAATATTTATCGATGGTATACCTATTAGAAAATAGCTGGACACAATTTTTGCTGTTGCCCCAGCTAATGCGGCATAAATTGGTATTCGCATTTTGCCCAAGGCCTGCAATGCCCCTGTTGCTATTTGTGATGTGCCTAAAAATATAACTGACAAAAACCCCCATGTGAATAGTGTTCCACCTTCGGGGTGGTTGGGAAACAGTAGCTGTATAATAGGCACACCGAGCACCAAAAGCCCAAAAGCTATAGGTATGGTCAGCAGCATACCTACCCGTAGACCAATGTTAATTTTTGCACGGACTTCTTTATGGTTTTTGAGGTGGTATGCGGCTGATATTGCTGGTATAAGGGCAATGGCAAGAGAAGATGTAATTGCGGCAGGTATATTTGTTATGGTGTAAAACTTGCCGCCTAACTGCCCAAAAAGCTGGTCGGCACGCAATTCCGTAAAACCTGCGTCAACAAGCCTTGACCTAACAAGCCACGAATCTGTGAGATTTGCTACGCTAAAAATTGCCGTACCTAGTATAATCGTAAATGATGTAGCAAATATCGTTTTGACCAAAGCTGAGGCTTTTTCTGGCTTGCGGCGTTCTTCTCCTCGCCAGCGCACATTTTTTTTGCGGCGTTCGCCCTTGCGGATTTTTTGGAAGATGTCTTTGCGGAATAAAAAGTACACACAAGCAATAAGCATAAACCCAGCCACAGCACCAACAGTTGAGCCAAGAGTACTACCTGCCGCTCCATATGCAAATTCGTTATAACTACGGCTTAATGCAAAATTCCAAAGGCTATGAGCCAAAATGATACTGAAAATAGCATTAAACACCTGCTCTAAAATTTGTGATGTAGCTGTGGGCTTTGTTTTGCCCATGCCTTGGAAATATCCGCGCATAACCGCCATCATGGCGACTATAAAAATGGTGGGCGTTAGTAATTGCAAGGCAAGAGTCGCTTCAGGCATGTCAAAAAAATGGGTTGTTATATTTTCAGCAAAAATAAAAACAATAACAGAAAAGAATAAGCCGACACTAAATGCCAAGCCCATTGCCAACTTAAATAACCTGTGGGCAAAATCGTATCTTCCCATAGCAACGCGCTCTGACACCATTTTTGCAATCGCTGCAGGCAAGCCGGCGGAGGATAGTATCAATAAGAAAGTATAGATATTAAAGCTAACCGCATAAATAGCATTGCCTTCGTCGCCTATAAGGTTAGTAAGCGGAAGGCGGTACAAAAAACCTAAAAGACGTGCAAAAATACCAGCAATGGCTAAAATGCCAGCCTGCTGTATGAAAGAATTGTTTTGATTTAGATTTCGTTTTTCACTCATAAATTTCATATTACCACATTATGGGGAATTTTGGCAAGTATTATTCATTATGTTTCTTTTTTGGCGCATACCGCTCTTGTTCACTAAAAATGCAGCCGCAATATTTTTGCATATAAAGCCTCATTTCACGAGCTTTTTGTTTGGCCACATTGTAATTTTTTCGATAGTCTTTAATGATAAATTGCAAACCATTAGCTTTTGCGGCAGCTTCACCTGCTTGGCATATCATTTCAAATTTTTGCCACGGACTTGCCAACAGTGTTGTGGAAAAAGCTGTGTAATTAAGCTCCGCAGCTTTCGCCGCTGCAAAATTCATACGAATTTCATAACACATTTTACAACGCAGATTTTTGTCATCATCTATTTCATTTTTCAATTCAAAAAAAATATTAAGAAATTCATCCAACCCGTAATTGCCGTATTTTATTACATCCAACCCGTACTTGTCCGCAAAATCTATCGCCGCATTTTTTCGCTCTTTATGCTCCACAAAAGGATGAATATTGGGATTATACCACAAAAGGTCGGGTTTTGACTCACCGTCCACCATCCAGCCATCCAAAAAACCAAAACCACAAGACCCGCAACAAACATGCAAGAGCATTTTCATTTCTAATTCCTCATTCCTAATTCCTAATTGATTCCCATTCTACATTTTTTTGAAAAATTTGTCAACTGCTATTAAGTTTTGCGGATGCATTGCCGATACAAAATATAGAATACTACACTTGCGTCTTTTAACGCATAATACATATGTAAGGGGGAAACAAAATGTTTACAAACCAAATGAGAATGACAGGCTTTTCTGGCATAGATGTTGCCGACATGGTTTCACAAATGATGAGGGCTGAATCCGCCCGCCTTAACCGCCTAACAGGACAACGCCAGATATTTGCTTGGCAGCAAGAGCAAATGCGCTCCATTTCAACAAATCTAACTAATTTCCGCAGAGATTGGACAGACATTACCTTAATGAATTCTGACAGAGGTATTGCAAATCCTAATAATTTCGTATCTGCTTCGGCAACCCTTAGCGGCGGCTCTGGCAATGGAATTAATGTTACACCAGTATCTGGTGCACGCAATGGCGTACACACTCTCGAGGTGAATCGTATTGCAACAGCGGATGTTTTCCGCTCTACTAGTAATGTTAATACAGGGGCTGTCAGCCAAGGGCTTGATTTTGACCGTTTATTAAATGACGACGGAGAATTCCGTAATTTTTCATTTAGTGTAAATGTAAACGGAACCGCACGTACAATAAGTTTTACTGCGGCAGAAATGGAAAGTTTTGTTGGTGCTGGCGGAGACCCCGTTGCTGATTTTGACCTTGATGCATTTGCAGATGCGATTGATGCGCAATTAGCTACAGCCTTTCCTGTTGGTGGCGGTCAAAGAGTTTCTGCAAGTGTTAATGGTGATGGTCGGCTTGTTATTGAGGCCGCACAAGGTAATAATGTCACCTTGGGCGGAAATATAACTATGCTTGGTATTCAAGCGGGCAATGTTGGGCTTAACACCCAAATGAGCTTGGGTCAGTTTTTGGGTCTTGGAGCTGGCGAAACAACTACTATAACTCTCGGGCAAGCAAATCGTGCAAATGATGCATACCGCAGCTTTGGAGCAGATGATACCATCCAAGACGTTATGAATTGGATAAATGGCTCTAATATTGACGCTCGCATTTCTTTTAGTCAGTCAACAGGTCTGTTTACAATGGAAGGCACACGAACAGGCGAAGGCAATGCAATAACTTTCAGCTCCTCTGGAGATGCCGACTTTTTTGCAAGAGCGGGGTTTGTTGATATTCCAGCCGTTGTGGACGGAGATGGAGTTGTGACATCGCCAGCCATTAGCACACAAATAACCGAGGCTGGTAATGCCGAATTTTTGCTTAACGGCACATTGATGTCTCGCGAAACCAACAACTTCACCGAAAGCGACCTTGGTTTAAATATACAGCTTACTTCGGCCGCCGAAACTGCTGGTGAAGTTACTATAACCGTTGCAGCAGACACATCCG
>WRBU01000006.1 GCA_009784355.1 Defluviitaleaceae bacterium | reverse complement strand
TGCAACGGGCTTTGTAACATTTGGGAAGGTGGTGGATTCTTCTGCAATCATTAGGACATGCGGGTGTTTTTCGGCTATTATGGAGTTTAGATGTTTAATAAATTCCAAAGCGTCGAGATTTACGTTACCGCCGTATTCATTGGCAATCCAGTTATCACCGTCTTCTTTGGAGTAATTTAAATAGAGCATGGAAGCCACTGCATCCACACGAAGCCCGTCAATACGGTATTCTTCCAGCCAAAATAAGGCATTTGCTATTAGGAAATTCGACACTTCTTTTCGTCCGTAATTGAAGATGAGAGTTCCCCAGTCGGGATGTTCGCTTTGGCGGGGGTCGGCGTGTTCAAAAAGGGCGGTGCCGTCAAAACGAGCAAGACCATGGGCATCTTTTGGGAAATGGGCGGGAACCCAGTCTAGTATTACACCAATGTTATTTTTGTGGCAGTGGTTGACAAAATATTTAAATTCATTAGGATTACCAAAGCGGCTTGTTGGGGCGTAGTATCCCGTTACTTGGTAGCCCCAGCTTGGGTCGTAGGGGTATTCGGTTATGGGCATTAGCTCTATGTGTGTGTATCCCATTTTTAGCACATATTCTACAAGCTGGTGGGCAAGCTCTTTATAAGTGAGAAAATCATCTTTACCGCCGCCCTCGGGTTTTTTCCATGAGCCTAGATTGACTTCATAAATGTTTATCGGTGCGTTTGCGGGTGAGTAATGCTTGCTCTTGCGATGGCTATTGTCGTCCCATTCAAAGCCGTCAATATTGTAAACAAGAGAATTTGTGGATGGGCGCAGTTGGTTGAATTTCGCAAAAGGGTCGGATTTTTGCAAAATTTCGCCGCTTTGGGTTTTAATTTCAAATTTATATGCGTCGTATTGGGCAATGTTTGGGATGAATAGCTCCCAAATACCGCCTTGTTGGCGCAGGCGCATTGGATGCCTGCGGCCGTCGTAATTGTTAAAAGAACCAATAACACTAACCCGAGAGGCATTTGGTGCCCAAACTGCAAAATTAACGCCTTGCACACCATTTATGGCTATGAAGTTTGCGCCCAGCTTGTCTGCTATTTTGTAATGTGTGCCATTTGCAAAAAGATGCATGTCATATTGAGTTAAAACAGGGTCAAAGCTGTATGGGTCGTGGGTTTGCTGAACATTGCCATTGCCGTAGCCAATGATGAGTTGGTACAAAAACCATTTATTACGCCCCAAAATTTGCCCTTCAAAAAAGCCGCAATTGTGGATGCGTTTTAATGTCCAGCTATCGTTGGTTGATGGGTCTATAACCGTGATGTTTTCGGCATTTGGTACAAAGGCACGCACAAAAACATTGCCGCCTACAACATGCATCCCCAAAATGCGGTGAGGGTCGGCGTAGTTGCCATTTGCAATTTGTAAAATTTCGGTTGTGCTTGCGGTAAAAATCATGGCATCACCCCAAAAAACTTGTCGTGGACGACTTGTGTACCTTTGTCGATGTCTTTTTTATCTATAATTGCGCTGATTCTGGTTTCTGATGTTGAAAGGCTGTCTATATTAATGCCTGCATCAAAAAGAGCTTCACACATCATGGCAGGAATACCGGGGTTTGTTGCCATCCCGCTGGAAACAACCGACAGCTTCGCCACATTTTCATTCACTTTATAGCCTAAAAAGTTAAGCACATGGACATTTTCTTCCAGCACGCTTTTTGTGTCTTGCAGACGCTCCGTTTCTACTGTAAAGGAGATGTCTTTTGTGCCGTCTGCCAGCTTGCGCTGATACACAAAGTCAATAGCAATATCTTTTTTGTTCATTACAGAAAACATTTTAAACCATACACCAGGGGCATCCTTAACACCCGAAAGGCTAAAACGTGCAATATTTTTATTAGACACAACGCCGCTTACAAAAATTCCCTCCACTTTTGCTTCCTCCTTTATAACGGTACCCTCAGCTTCTGCCATGCTGGACAGCACAACAATTTGAACACCATACTTTCTTGCCAAACCTACAGAACGGCTTGCCAAAACCTTTGCACCCGACGCTGCCATTTCTAACATCTCAAAATAACTTATTTCGGGCAATTTTAACGCATTTGGCACAATGCGGGGGTCGGCGGAATATACCCCTTCAACGTCAGTGTAAATTTCACATCTTTTGGCATTTAACACTGCCGCAAGGGCAACTGCTGTTGTGTCGGAGGCACCTCGCCCAAGGGTGGCAACATCACCATGTGCAGTTTCGCCTTGAAAACCAGCAATAAGCACGATATTGCCAGCATCCAATTCCATAATAATTCTAGGAGTGTCTATATTAGTGATACGTGCATTTGAATATTCGGATGTAGACATTATACCTGCCTGCCGTGCGGTAAGCGACTTTGCACCATGCCCCATGCGCTGTAAAATCATAGCCATCATAGCCACAGAAATTTGCTCGCCAACAGAAAGAAGCATATCCCGTTCACGATTGCTGCCGTTTGGGTTGGCTTCGTTTGCCAACTTCAAAAGGTCGTCGGTGGTATCTCCTCTGGCAGAAAGCACAACCACAACTTTATGCCCTGCTTCCTTTGCGGATATTATGCGGCGTGCGACATTTTCCATTCGTTCTATTGTAGCAACAGAGCTGCCGCCGTATTTTTGTACAATTATGCTCATCTTATCCCGCCTTTCAATTCGATTATATCACCTTATTACTGGGCTGTCAAAGCAGAATTATTTGTTGCAAAATAAAAAAAGATGTGATACAATCACATCGGGCAGTCAATAAGCAAGGCAGTTGGTGAATATCTCCCGAAAGGGGGTGACGCCCAGCACTGGCTTCGCCAGCGACCCTCTTGGGTTGGTTTCGCAAAGCGAAACTGCAAGGTCGACATACGAAATTTATGCAGCTTTAAAAGCATTTGTAAAGCTGATTACATATTTTGTAGACATATTTCCCGTTAAAAGGAAATAACCGCCTCCGGTCAAAGTAGCGGTTATTTGTTTCACCGTTTCACCAACGCCAACCGCTTTGCGGTTGCCCCTTTATTAGATTATATCACATATTTATGCATATATGCAAGCGTTTTTTAGAAAACTTTTGAGGTGATTTTATGGTTAAAGTTTTGATAGCGGATTATAGCCCTGAGGTGGCTAATGTTTTGCGGGCGCATTTAAAAGCCGACTTTGACCGTACTGTAAAAATTGTTGCTGCATTACACGAAGCGTCTTTGGACAAGTTTTGGGGACTGATAGAAAAAAACAAACCAGAAGTCATTGTTATGGATATACGCTTTTTTGGACTTGGCACATTGCGTACAATTTCCGAAGCCGCAGGGCGTTATGCCGGTGTTAAAATTTTGATGGTAGGCACTTATGACGACCATGATTATTTGAGGGCTTCCATGGATTACGGCGCGATAGATTTCATGTATAAGCCCATAAAAGGGGCAGAATTTAAGTTGGCTATGGGGCATATTGTTTCTGTAATTGAGGACGAAGCAAGGCAAAAAGAGGAAGATGCTCAAATTCTTGCTGAATATGCCCGCGACAGAGAGTTATTCCGCAGCAGATTTTTGCACAATCTGCTTACGGGTGTGGTGCAAGATGATGATGAAATTGCATCGTCTATGCAGTATTTTGATTTGAACTTGCAGCCCCCCTATGCAGCTTTGTCGCTGCGCATAGACCATTTTAAAACTGTTATGCAGGGGCTTGACGAGCGGAGCAAGCACCTGATGATATACCGCATTTTTTGGCATACCCAACAGTTTTTAGGGGAAGATAAGACAGGCTACGCCTTTATAGATAGCTTTAACTCAATAAAATGCCTTATTTACGGTATTGAAAATCAAAATGAGCTTTTAGAATATTTATCAAGTCTCAAAGATTTTTTGCACAAACGCTGCGGGCTAGAAACCACCATTGGCTTGGGGCGCATTTATAAAGAGCTAACCAGCTTGCGTTTTTCTTCCCGTCAAGCAGAGGCGGCGTTAAGATACCGATATTTAATGGGATACAACAGCATAATACCCATAGACTTTGTAGAGCCAAAAAACCACATAACATATAGATACCCTAAACGCAAAGAGGAAAACCTTGTCTATACCGCCGTTACGGGGGAATATGACTATGCAATTAAGCTATTGAGGGAGATTTTAGGAGACTTAAAAACGGCGGGAGATTTGCCGCCAATGCTGCTTCCGCGAATAATGATGAATATTGTGATAAGTATAAGCCGCTATGCCTCAGAAATAGGAATGGAAGCTGAAGGTCGTCTCAGAGAATTTTTTAACTTCGGTGATATTTTGGGGATTAAGACAATTAGTGATGCTCAAAGCCTTATGGAAACGGCATTACAAGCCTTTTGCGGCTTTGTTAATGCTCAAACGGCAGAAAATTCAAAGCGCATGGTTATGCTTGCGAGAAGCCATGTGGACGAGTATTTCTTTGAAGATATAAGCCTTGATATACTGGCATCCCAATACGGCACAACAGCGGAGTTTTTGGGAAAAGTTTTTGCACAGCGCAGCGGAATGTCTTTTCGTGAATATTTGATGGCTACCCGCATTAATAAAGCGAAGGAGATTTTGAACAGTGATGATAGTGAGCTGACAGAAGAGGAAGTTGGCGCAAAGGTGGGCTTTTTTGATGCTAGGGTGTTTCGCTCTGTTTTTAAACGCCGTGAAGGTATGAACCCCATGGAATACCGCAGATAAAGAAAAGAAACTCAATTTTAATAAAGTGTTGACATTTGTGTAAGAAGCTGGTAAAATGTTTCCGTATGTGTACGCACAAACATTGTTACATTTGGCAAAATTGGAGGTTTTTACGTGGATAATTATAAGCAATCGGGTGTGGATGTACACGCTGGCTATGAAGCGGTAGAATTGATAAAAGAGCATGTTTCTTCGACCAAAATCCCGGGGGTGTTGTCGGGTCTTGGCGGTTTTGCGGGGCTTTTTTCCCTTTCGGCTTTTAAAGATATGGAAGAACCAGTGCTTGTAAGCGGCACTGATGGGGTTGGGACAAAGCTAAAAATTGCTTTTGTTATGGATAAACATGATACTGTTGGTATAGATTTGGTGGCATATTCTGTTAATGATATTATTTGCAATGGCGCAAAGCCGCTGTTTTTTTTGGATTATATTGCTACGGGCAAGGTGTTCCCTAAAAAAATTGAGCAAATTGTGTCAGGAATTGCTGAAGGATGTAGGCAGGCGGGCTGTGCTCTTGTTGGAGGAGAAACTGCAGAACATCCCGAAATGATGCCAGATGATGAATACGACCTTGCAGGCATGGCTGTTGGTATTATTGACAGAAAAAATATTATTGACGGCGCAAAAACTGCTGCTGGCGATATTTTAATTGGCATTGCTTCAAGCGGGTTGCACTCCAATGGATATTCCCTTGTGCGTAAAATTGTGCGCCCCAACGAGGAAAATGTTGGCAGATATATTGCAGAGTTTGGAAAGACCTTGGGCGAGGAACTTCTTGTTCCGACAAAAATGTACGCAAAAACTGTGCAGGGATTAATGGAAAGTATTGATGTTAAGGGCATTTCTAACATAACGGGCGGTGGGTTTTTAGAGAATGTGCCTCGTATGTTGAAAAATGGTTTGCAAGCCCGTGTAAAATTGGGCAGTTGGGATGTCCATCCTGTTTTTGGTTATTTAGAGCGTGAAGGGCGCATTGAAAACCACGAAATGCACAATATATTCAACATGGGCATTGGCATGACTTTTTGCGTTGCGCAAAAGGATGCAGATGAAGCCGTTGCACGTCTTAAGGTTCTTGGCGAAACCCCTTATATTATTGGGGATGTTGTAGAAAATGCTGATGGTGGGCTAATCTATGTATAAGGTTGCCGTCTTGGTGTCGGGCGGCGGCACAAATTTGCAAGCCATTATTGATGCAATAAAATACGGAAAGATAAAAAGTGCTCAAATTGCGCTTGTTGTAAGCACTAACGCCAAAGCATATGCATTGACACGCGCTTTAGAAAATGGTATTGACACCGATGTGTTTGCCAAAAAGGACTTTGAGAGCAATGATGTCAGAGAGGCAGCCTTACTACAAGCATTGAATGAAAAAAATATCGATTTGGTTGTTTTTGCGGGTTGCATGATGGTGCTTTCACCGCAGTTTGTTGACGCTTGGAACAAGCCTATTATTAATGTTCATCCGTCATTATTACCAAAGCACGGGGGCAAAGGATTTTACGGGCTTGTGCCACATGAAGCGGTGCTGGCTGCTGGTGAAAAAATTACAGGGGCAACTGTACACTATATTGACGGCGGCATTGACACGGGCGGCATTATTTTGCAAAAGGAAGTTGAAGTGCTTGAAAATGATACGCCCGAAACTTTACAAAAGCGCGTTATGGAAGAGGCTGAATGGCAAATATTGCCAAAGGCAATCGAAATGTTAGCAAAAGGGGAGATTGGTTGATGAAAATTTTGGTTGTAGGCGGCGGAGCTAGAGAACACGCTATTTGCTGGGCTTTGACCAAAAGCTCTCGGGTGTCTCGTGTTTATTGCGCCCCTGGCAATGGCGGCACAGAGGAAGTGGCGCAAAACGTACCAATAGACTCAATGAATTTTGAAGAACTAATTGCTTTTGTTAAAAATGTTGGTATTGACCTTACAATTTGTCCAATGGATACGCCGCTTGTGGCAGGCATTGTGGATGCCTTTGAAACGGCTGGTTTAAAAATTTTTGGACCAAACAAAGAAGCTGCAAAAATTGAGGGTAGCAAGGTTTTTGCCAAAGATTTTATGCGTAAATACGGCATACCGACAGCTGGACATGAGAATTTTTCTAGTTATGAAGCGGCAATGGTATATATTTCCACTGCCAAGTTTCCGCTTGTTATTAAGGCGGACGGGCTTGCGGCGGGCAAAGGCGTTATTATCTGCCCCGGCATAGAGTCGGCGGAAATTGCCCTTGATAATATGTTTAACAAAAGAAAATTTGGCGCATCTGGTGCTAATGTGGTTATTGAGGAGTATATGCATGGCGTGGAATGCTCTATTTTAGCATTGTGCGACGGTGAAAATATTATTCCCATGACCAGTGCAAAAGACCACAAAGCGGCGTATGACCGTGACTATGGTCCAAACACAGGCGGGATGGGGGTTATCTCACCAAACCCAGCTTACACTGATGAAATTGCAGATGAATGTATGAAAAAAATATTTTTACCCACCATGGAAGGCTTTAAAAAAGAGGGAATAAACTTTGTTGGAGTGCTTTTTGTCGGGCTTATGCTGACGGCAGGCGGCGCAAAGGTAATAGAGTATAATTGCCGCCCAGGCGACCCAGAAACCCAAGCTCTCGCGCTTCGTTTGGATACTGATTTGCTAGAAGCAATAGAAGCCTGCATGAACAAAAATTTGGATAATTTAAAGATAAGATGGAAAAATAATGCTGTGTGTTGTGTAGTGGCGGCTTCCCGTGGCTATCCCAACGAATTTAAAACAGGATTAGAAATTTTTGGGTTGCGCAATTTTGGTCGTGATGTAAAAGTTTTTCATGCTGGTACAAAAAAAGAAAAGAATCAGTTACGAACAAATGGCGGACGGGTTTTAAACGTCGTGGCTTCTGGTGACAATCTCGAAGAAGCCCGCGAATTAGCATATAAAACTATTAATGAAATAGATTTTATGGGTATGTATTACAGAAGTGATATTGGCGACTTGCAAGATGCCGCAACACTTGCAATTTCGCTTAATTATGCAAGGAGATAAATAATGAATTAGGTTAATTTTTAGAAACTTTTTAAATTAGACCTTTACAATTAAAGAAAAAGCATTTATAATAGTATAGTTCATGCTATTGGCGAATTATGACAAAATATAGACAAATGCAGGAGATGAAGGTATGCGTGTCGAAAATATGTTTAATTTCACAAATATTTTGGGTACTGCTATGCAGGGTACAATGGTACGCCTTGGTGCTCTCAATAACAATATTGCAAATGTAGACACTCCTGGTTTTAATCGTAGCAATGTGCAATTTGAAGACCAACTGCAACGGGCAGTAAATAATTTTAGAAATACAGGTCGGCTTGACCTTTCCAATGTGAGAGCCCGCACTTCTGTTGAGTACAGTCACCTTATGCATCGTTTGGACGAAAATAATGTAGATATAGAATTTGAGATGGCACAGCTTTATCAAACACAAATGCGTTATAATGTGATGAGCGGCTCTATTATGAACCATCAGCGTATTTTGCAAACTGTTATAAATATGAGATAATAACCTATTTTGAAAGGGTTGAATTTGAATATGAGCTTTTTTGGCACCTTAAATATTAGTGCGTCGGGGCTTGCAGCCCAACGTGTGCGCATGGACTTACACGCACAAAACCTTGCAAATGTGGACACAACAAGAACGCCGGAAGGCGGACCGTATCAGCGCAGAGCGGCTATTTTTATGGAAAGAAATGCATCAGGGGGCGGTAGCTTTACTGATGTTTTATTACGCTCTATTCGTCAAGGCAATGGCGGCGGAGGTGTTAGGGTACACAGCATTATGATTGACGACACCCCAGGGCCTCTTGTTTATGACCCAACACATCCTGACGCTAATGCGCAAGGGTATGTACAACGTCCTAATGTAAATGTTATTGCAGAAATGACCAATATGATTTCTGCCAGCCGTTCTTATGAAGCCAATATTACCGCAATGAGTGTAACGCAGGCAATGATGCAAAGAACTCTTGATATTTCTACTAGGTAATATCGCCTAAAAATTTGGAGGCTAAACATATGAATTTTCAAGCTATACAGCCTATAATGGCGAATATGCAAGGCATTGAAAGATTGCAAAACATACAGCAAGCCGGTTCGCCCAATAGAGTGAACCAACCGTCAGACGACAGGCTTGCATTTGAAAGCATTTTAGGTGCCTATATGGATATGGTAGGGGCTGCTGGGCGGGCAGAGGCAAACGCAGAGCGTCTTGCAGTTGAATTTGCTCTTGGCAACCACGATGACATGCTCAGTGTCATTATAGCGCAAGAAATGGCGTACACATCCATAAATTTTGCAACACAAGTTACCAGTCGTATAATTGAAGCCTATCGTGAAATAATGCGTATGCAAATCTAATTTTGAACATCGTAATACTATTCCAATTTAATACATGGAGAGCAGTCTGCGATTTTAAATGGGATTAGTATAAGACACGACACAGCAATGTTTCACAAATGCTGAAAAAACCTATCGAAACGAGAGGTGGATAAATTGCGAGAGAAGCTGCAAGGCTGGTATAATGCAGTTTTGGAAAAATGGAAAGGCTTGACAAAAAGCCAAAAAATAAAAGTGACAGCAATAGCTGCCACCGTTTTGCTTGCTTTGGTACTGACTTTGGTGTTCACATTACGCACTGTGTGGACACCTGCTTTTGATGTTGGGGATGCCGCCGCCGCCGCCGCCGTGCAAGAAGTGCTGGCAGACGAGGGCATACGTAGCCAATTTGACCAAGCGACCCTTCAAGTATCTGTTCCGCAGGCTGATTTTGCACGTGCTAGATTGACGGCACAGCGTTCGCCTGCTCTTTCTGACCCTGGAATTGATTGGAGAGAAGTTTTTGATATGGCAGGCATGGGTATAACCAACACCATGCAGCACCATATGATTGTTCAAGCAACAGAAACATCAATAGAAAGAGCACTTATTGGTACTGGAATAATAAATTCAGCAACTGTAACCCTTGTTGTTCCAAATACCCCCGTGCTTATTCGTTCGCTTTCCCCTTCTTCGGCAAGCGTTATTATAGGGGGTGCAGGTCGTCTCACTCCCGAGGATGGTCGTGCTGTTGCTCTTCATGTAATGCGCTCCGTTCAAGGTCTTACTCTTGATAATATTACAGTTACTGATACTGACTTCAATCTCCTTTTTGATGGCGGCGAAATGGTAGTTGGTAGCGGCGGTGCGCCTGTTCTTGCGGCGATAGTTGCTGCCGAGCGTATGCAACTCGAAAGAAATGTGCGCAATATTTTCCCAATGATAGACGATTTGAGAGTTTCTGCGCATGTTGCTGTTGACATTTCAGAGAGAATTAATGAAGCTATAAGGTACTCAAACCCATATGAAGGCGGCGGTCAAGGCGGACTCATAGATAGTGAAAGCCATCACACCATAGTAGCTGTTTCTTCTGGTGAGGGCTTTGCATTAGAACCTGGGGTTATCACACAAGGGTTTCCCGGTAGTGCGCCGCTTTTAGGGGAAGGCTTGGATGAAGTTGTAACGGTTCTTTTTGACGACCAAGGCTTCCGCCAGCATTTGCACAATAGATATATAGAACACAGCACAACCCCCGCAGGCTCTATTGTTGCGGAAGATTCCGGCATTTCCATTATGGCAATCAACGACAGGATTTTTGACCGAGCTGATTTGGTTTTGAGAGAAGTTATAGATGACAGCGAATCTGATTGGGCTGTATTCCAATACGAAAATAGTGCAAATGTACGTATTGAAGGCGATTTTACAGACTATATTGCAATGGCGGCAACTGCAACAGGTATACCCGCCGAAAATATTTCGTTTATGATGTACGAAATGAACCACTTTATTGATTTTGCGCCAACCACACCGTTGCCGCTTACGCAAATTATACTTTTAGCATTGACCGTAATATTTATTGCGTTGCTCACCTTTGGCTTGATACGCCGTGCACAGCCGCAAACCATTGATGATATAGAGCCAGAACTTTCTGTGGAAGATTTGCTTGTTTCTAGTCAACTAGAAGATGCTATGGAGGCAGAAATGACAGAAACAGAACGCCTTGCACAAATTAGGCACGAGCAAGATTCTGCCGTTAAGTCGCAAATTGATAAATTTGCAACAGAAAAGCCAGAGTCTGTTGCACAGTTGTTACGCAACTGGATTAACGAAGATTGGGAGTAAATTGCAAGTTTGGGATAGGCAATAATTATTAGGTGGTGTATTTGATGTCTAATGTACTAGAAATGGATGAAACCATGTCGCCTCAAGCATCTGCGGCAGGGTCGCCAAAATCTGTAGATATTTCTGACATGAAAGGCAAAGAAAAAGCAGCGATTTTGCTTATAGCATTGGGGCCTGAAAAAGCAGCCCAAGTTTTTAAGCATCTAAAAGAGGAAGAAATTGAAACACTAACATTAGAAATTGCAAATACTAACCTTATTATGCCTGATGTCCGAGAGGCTGTTTTAAGCGAGTTTTATCAGATTTGTATTGCACAGCAATACATTACGGAAGGCGGCATTGGACATGCGCGCGAAATTTTGGAAAAAGCCCTTGGCGAAAACAAAGCCTTGGAAATTATTTCCAAACTTACTGTTACGCTTCGTGCCCGTCCCTTTGACTTTGTTAAAAAGGCTGACCCAAGTCAGATTCTCAACTTTATACAAGGCGAACACCCGCAGGCAATCGCCCTCATACTGTCGTATCTTCGCCCGCAGCAAGCAAGCCAAATTTTGGTAGAGCTGTCGCCCGAAAAACAGGCAGAAGTAGCAAAAAGAATTGCAATAATGGACAGAACAAGCCCCGATATTATCAAAGAGGTGGAAAAAGCCTTGGAGAAAAAATTATCCAGCATGATGATGGAAGAATATACCGTTGTTGGCGGCGTAGACAGCGTTGTAGAAATTCTTAACAGCGTAGACCGCACTACAGAAAAGAATATTTTGGAAATTCTTGAAAGTGAAGACGCCGAACTTTCAGAAGAAATCCGTAAAAAAATGTTCATTTTCGAGGACATCCTCAATATGGACGGACGAAGTATTCAGCGTTTCTTGCGTGAAGGCATAGACAACAGAGATTTGGCAATCGCCCTAAAAGGTACAACCGAAGAGGTTCGTCAAGTTATTTATGCTAATATGTCTAAACGTTTGGTGTCTATGATACAAGAAGAAATGGACTTCATGGGTCCGCTTCGCCGCAGTGATGTTGAAGAAGCACAGCAAAAAATCGTTAGTATAATCCGTAGGCTGCAAGACACAGGCGAATTAATCGTGTCGCGCGGCGGAGGGGATGATATGGTTGTCTAAACGTGTTATAAAAAACTATAATGTTACTTTGGATGCCCAAAACATCGCTATTATTGAGAATGTAATAGAGATTGATGGTGCTCAAACCGAATATCAGAATAATCCCTCCGATTATGAACACAACCAAGGGGACGACGAAGAAAAAAAGGCAGAGAATATCCGCCAAAATGCCAAAAGTATTATGGAAAATGCAACAAAGCAAGCTGATAATATTTTAGAAATGGCAAAGGCTGAATCTGAAAAAATACTCGAAAAAGCTCGCAAGGATACAGAGCAAGAACGTAATAACATAATTATGAATGCCGAAAAAGAGGGATATAACGTAGGCTATGACAATGGATATGAAGAAGGCAACAAGACAGCACAGGGCATCATTAAAAATGCCAAAGAGCTGAAAGCACAAACCGAGCAAGAGCGCCTTGACACCATAGCAAGCCTTGAGCCGCAAATGATGCAAATTGTGATACAAATTATTGATAAAATTGCGGCAACAAATTTACGAACAAACCCAAGTGTTATTTTAGCATTGATAAAACAGGGTTTTGCAGAAGCGAGCTATACTGGTGAAGTTACTTTGAGAGTGTCCAAAGATGATTTTGACTTTGTGTATGCCAACAAAGACAGCATATTAGAATTCGTTGAAGGTGGCGCGCATTTAGAAATCGTTAAAGACCACTCGCTTAATGCGGCAGACTGTTTAATAGAAACACCTTTTGGTGTGGTGGATTCGTCGCTTACAATGCAGTTGGATGAAATTAAACAAGATATAGCGCAATTATTGTAAATGAGGTGGCGGGGTGTTTGATATTAATTTAAACAAATATGAAACCGCCTTGAAAAAAACTTATGTAAAGCGTTTGGGGCGGGTGGCACAAGTGGTCGGCTTGACTATCGAATCCGTTGGTCCTGAGGTTAATATTGGCTCTACTTGCATTATACGTTCTAATAAATATTCCGCCCCTGTTATTACGGAAGTGGTGGGATTTAAAGGAAATAATGTTCTCCTCATGCCCCTTGGCAATATTGCAGGCATTGGTCCTGGCAGCATTGTAGAAGCCGTTGGCAAGCCGCTTTCGTTAAAAGTGTCTGATGACATGCTTGGAAGGGTACTTGATGGGCTTGGACAACCCCTTGACGGCAAACCGCCTGTTGAGGGCAAAGATTTTGCGATAACTAACACTCCGCCAAGCCCGATGATGCGAAACCGAATAGAAAAAACCATGAGTGTTGGCGTAAAATGCATTGACGGTCTTTTGACAATAGGTCGTGGTCAACGTGTTGGGATTTTTGCTGGTTCTGGTGTAGGAAAATCCACGCTGATGGGTATGATAGCCCGTAACACACAAGCAGACATCAGCGTTATTGCCTTGGTTGGTGAGCGTGGCCGTGAGGTGCGGGAATTTATTGAAAAAGACCTTGGTGAAGAAGGTTTGGCACGGAGCGTTGTGGTGGTTGCTACATCAGATATGCCTGCCTTGGTAAGACTAAAAGCAGCAGAGGTTGCAACAGCCATTGCGGAGTATTTTAGAGAGCAAGGCAAAGATGTAATGCTTTTAATGGACTCGCTTACAAGATTTGCAATGGCACAGCGTGAAATTGGGCTTGCGGCGGGCGAACCGCCTGTTACAAGAGGCTACACACCATCAGTTTTTGCTTCTATGCCAAAACTTTTGGAAAGGGCTGGCAATTCTGAAAAAGGCTCTATCACCGCATTGTACACGGTTTTGGTAGATGGCGATGACCTTACAGAGCCAGTTACAGATACAGCAAGAGGTATTCTTGATGGGCATATTGTACTGTCCCGAAAAATAGCCAACCGCAACCATTATCCGCCGATAGATGTTTTGTCAAGTGTAAGCCGTGTTATGAGCGATATT
>WRBU01000005.1 GCA_009784355.1 Defluviitaleaceae bacterium | reverse complement strand
TTGTTGTTGTGCCTGCCAGCCGAATGAGGACTGCGTACGACTTTGCTGACGGGTTTGTGTCTGCGGCGGGAAGCGGGCAGGTGCATATGATGCTTATTCATCCAAGCTCGGTTATTGCGGTTAATAAGCATAGTTATATTAAGTTGTGGGCACCGGGCAGCCACACCATGGGTGATGGGTATTTGTATCAAAACAGGCAGTATGGGGATTTGTTTGTGGTGGATACTCGGCTTGGGGGTATTGCTATTAACGCGAGGTAGTGTAAATGGGGATGATTGCGGGCGGCAGGTTGCCGCCCCTACGTTTTCCCGTTGGAATGTATAGTAGTAAGGGTAGTAATGATGCTACCCTATTTTTGTAGGCAGAATCAGCATTTGCGGCACAAATGATTGATGCTATGTACATTCCACCCCCGCCCATCAGGGCAACCCACAACGAGAGAGGAGGAAAATTATTACTTCAACCAAAACAATCTATCACCATCATAGCTTATTCAAAAGCAAATCTCAATACGAGATTTTCAAAATTGAAATTCAATAAAGGAGCGATTCGTATGCAGACTGCCACAAAAGGCGTTGCGGAAAATCCTGTTGCTGGACAGGCTCAACCGCATAAAATTCTGAAACGGATTGGCTCTACAAATTATGAAGTGTCAATCCATTTCAGCCAAACGAGCAAAGAAACCGTTGAGGACAAAATGCTAAGGCTGATGTTGCGAGATGTAAAAACCATTTCGCCAAGTGTGCCGAAACCAAAGCTGACTGCCGGAACGGAGGATTTATGAAGCAGTCAAAAATAACAGCGTTGTACAGCAGATTAAGCCGAGATGATGAAAATATCGGTGAAAGCGGTTCTATCCAAACCCAAAAGGCAATTCTTGAGGAATATGCCGCTAAAAATGGATTTGCCAACATAGTCCATTTTGCAGATGACGGATGGACGGGCGGAAATTTTGAAAGACCCGATTGGAAAAGGCTAATTGCTGAAATTGAAAATGGAAATGTTGCAACTGTGATTTCTAAGGATTTATCGAGGGTAGGTAGGGAGTACCTTCAAACAGGATTTTATACCGAAGTTTTCTTTAGAGAAAAGGGCGTAAGGTTTATTGCTATTGCAAATAATATCGACAGCAAAGACCAATCAAGCAGCGAGTTTGCACCGTTTTTGAATATCATGTCGGAATGGTATCTGCGTGATGCAAGCCGTAAAGTGAAAGCCAGTCACAGAGCAAGAGGCATGAGCGGAAAACGCTTAACATTTAATCCGATTTATGGTTATGTTCTTGACCCAAACGATAAATCCAAATGGATTATAGACCCCGAATCTGCTGAAGTGGTACAGCGTATTTTTCAACTTACTATTGAGGGCAAAGGCCCTTGTGATATTGCAAGGATTTTTGCCGAGAGTGAAGTTGAACGCCCAACTTATTATCAACACACAAGGGGCATTGTAAATTATGAGAACAGCCACGACTTAACCACTCCTTACGCTTGGAGCGGCAACAGCATAGCCCGAATGATTACCAAACCCGAATACATTGGGCATACTGTAAACTTCCGCACGACCAAAGAATCTTACAAAGATAAAACCTCAAAAGAAAATCCAAAAGAGGAATGGGCGATATTTGAAAATACTCACCCTGCCATTGTAGATTCTGAAACATGGGAAACCGCACAGCGTTGTCGTGAAACTGTCCGAAGAAGGGATAATCATGGCGAGGCTAATCCACTAACAGGATTAGTATTTTGTGCCGACTGCGGAGCAAAACTTTACAATCACCGCCAGCCCAATCCAAAACAGTATATCGACAAACGGGGCTACACAGTCAACCGCAACGGCAAAGATATATATGAGTGTTCAACTTACAATCTTACTGGCAGAAAGTTTGACCGCAAATGCACATCTCATTATGTCAGAACTGCGGTCATACAGCTAACGGCACTTGAAGCAATCAAAGCGGCTTGCGGAGCAGTCAAAACCAACGAGGAAGAGTTTATTACTCAACTTCGTGAAGAATCCGCTATCCGAAAAGAAGAATCTGCAAAAGCCCACAAACAAAGAATTTCACAGGGGCAGAAACGGATTAAGGAACTCGATTTGATAATAAAACGGATTTTTGAGGATAATTTTTCGGGCAAGCTATCCGACAAAAGATTTGCGGCACTTTCCGAAGAATACGAAACGGAGCAAAGTGAACTGGAGCAAGCAATATCAAAGTTACAATCTGAACTTGATTCATTCACCGCCGACACCGACCGCACCGAGCGATTTATCCACATCGTGAACAAATACACCGATTTATCTGAATTAACTCCTGCTATGATTACGGAATTTATTGATAAAGTTGTTGTTCACGAACCTGATAAATCTACAGGTGAACGAACGCAGAAAATTGACATCTTCCTAAACTTTATCGGCAAAGTTGAAATCCCCGAACCCGAATTAACACCACAGCAGATTGTTGATGCTGAAACAGCACGGAAAAAGCGCGAGCGTTGCCGTGAAGCACAACGGCGATATGCTGCCCGAAAAAAGGAGCGGGAGCAATTAGAACTACAGGAGCAAGAAAAAATCTCAAAAGCAAAGGGGGCTAAAACTAAAAGAGCTTTAGCGATAGCACAATAATTATTTTCATCTGTTGAATTATAATTTTTGGGCTATCGGCAATAACAACACTTTTTACAACTACGGCACAGGAGCGGCTTGCAGAACTTATTGTGAGCCGCTTTTTCGTGTAATTGTGTCAGCAGTACCGACACAATTCATTTCCACCAAAAATTCAAAAATTCGAGAGGAGCATTTACACATGGCAAAAACAAGACTGGAAAAAATCGCAGATTATGACGAGCAAATTGCTCAAATCAAAAACAAACAAAAGGCAGAGCGGCAAATGCACAGCAAGGAAGAACGAGCCAAACGCACACGCCGTTTATGTTCACGGCATGGTCTACTGGAAAGTATGCTGCCGGAAATTGCAGGCATCACCGATGAGCAGTACAAATCCTTAATTGAAAAAGCGGTTGATAGTGATTTCTTTCGCAAGTTACTTGATGGAATGACAGCGATGGCAAAGGATATTGCTGCTGATGAAAAAGAACAAGCGGCAAAGGCTGACGGAGTAGATAAAGCTGAAAAATCTACATCAACAACACCATCTAACCCAACAAGTAAAACTGATAATTCAACAGCATCATCACAGCACAGTAGTAAGCAACAATCCACAGAGCAATCACAGGACGGCAATGACAAAAACAATTCTGATTCGTCTAATGCTAACGCTCAAAACACCAATTCACCTATACAAAAACCCCATTTCAACGAACATCAACGCCACAATCCAAACCACAAGTCCAACGGCAACATCACAAGGCAGGGCGGCTAAACGCTCCTGCCTTAAACCCGAAGGGCGCACTTATGAACCACAAGGCTACGCCTTTTGTGGTTCCGTGCGCTCCTGCGGAGGGCGTTTCGTGCCTGTCGGCACGAAATAAGGGAGTTGCACCCCCTTAACCCCTGCATACACGGCACAATCAATTATTCCATTCGGACTAATCGTTTGTGCCGTGTCTATTTGCAGACCTCAAAGAAAGGAGCGGAGCGTTGGCAATCTATCATTGCAGTATTAAAATAATCAGTCGTGGTAGTGGTAAATCCGCAGTTGCGGCGGCGGCTTATCGTGCAGGGGAAAAGATTAAGAATGAATTTGACGGAAAGACCCATGATTATACTCGCAAGCGTGGGATTGCTCATTCGGAAATCATGTTACCCGACAATGCTCCTGCTGAATTTATGGACAGAGCCATTTTATGGAACGCAGTCGAGAAAATTGAAAAGGCTAAAAATTCTCAGTTGGCAAGAGAAATTGAAATTGCTCTGCCTGTTGAATTGAATTATATGCAGAACCTAAATCTTGTTCGTGAGTATGTCAGAAAGAATTTTGTTGATAAGGGTATGTGTGCCGATTTTTCTATTCACGGTATAGAAACAGAAAATCCCCATGCTCATATACTTCTTACCATGCGCCCATTTAACGTGGAAAGGGCTTGGGGAACGAAATTCAAGAAAGTTATCCATCTTGATGATGACGGCAACAAAATCTACAATCCCGAAAAGCGTACTTACAAATATACAAAAGTAAATACTGTTGATTGGGATAACAGAGATAAGGCAGAAGAATGGCGAGGGGCTTGGGCGGATGTTCTCAATAATTACTTAGAGCAGACGGAGCAAGCCGAGCGAGTAAACCACCGAAGTTTTGAAAGGCAAGGCATAACCGACCAAATCCCTACAATCCATCTTGGCGTTGCGGCACATCAGATGGAGAAACGTGGTATAAAGACAGACAGGGGTAATATCAATCGTGAAATTATGGTAACGAATAATCTACTCCGTCAACTAAAAGCCCGAATATCAAAACTTGAAAAATGGATTGACGAGGAATCAAGAGTTGACGAACCCCCGACCCTTGCGGATGTTATTTCCAATATTCTAAACCGCAGGGAACAAACAGGACAACAAAACAGATACGGCACAATCAACAATCTGAAGCAAGCGGCTGATATGCTGAATTTCCTCACCGAAAATAAAATCATGGACTTGGACGGACTGCATAAATTCATCATCGCCATGCACAGTAAGCAATCTGAAATCCGTGATAAGTTGAAGCCGATGGAGCGGCGATTGAAAACACTTGACGAGCATATCAAACAAGCTATTCTCTATCGGGAACATGCGCCAATCAACAGGATTTACCAACAGCAAAAACCAAAACACAAAGAAGAATTTTTTGAGAGCAACAGAGCGGCACTCACTCTATATCAAGCCGCAGAACGTTATATTAAAGCCAACTTAAACGGCAGGGATAAAATTCCGCTTGTGGCTTGGGAGAAAGAATGTGCCACTTTGACCGCCGAGCGGAAAGCACTCAATGCTGAGTATCTTACGCTTAAAGATGAAGTCGGCAAGGTTGAAAAAATTTCTCGTAGTGTGCAGGATATTTTGTATGAGGAACGGCGGAGGTTAGAGCCGAGTCGCAGGCGTTCATATGGAGCGGAGTTATAATTCAAGCGAAAATATAACTCTGCTTGCCTTAATTCAAAGTGGCTATTTCATCAAGCACAATGCTATTGAGAATATTGGGCGCACCATCAAATGACCGTTGATAGCCGTACTCCCTATCATATACACATTTCTCAATCATATTTTTTAACTCTACGAAAGATGTAACACCGAACAGTGGTAATATTTTTTCGCAGTATCTTTTTGATTTAAGTCTCGACCATATTGATTGCTGTGAATAGCGACTTCGATAACAATAAAGTGTCGGAAACCATTTCCAACCATCAACTCCAATCGCACAGGATAATTGATAGAGTATCAAATCTGCATCAGCTATAGAGTCTTTTGTAATTAACGGTTTTTTCTCACGTTTAACCGTGATTTCACCTGCTAATGTATGCAGATTAGGATTTTCGCAGTTTGGCTTGCAAACGCCCTCTATCAACTTGAAGTGATGTCTAAATGAAATAAAATTGCAAGCATTTTCACCATTGTGTCTTTCTTTCAAAAAATATGTGTGACGCAGCAATTTATTTATTTCTCCATATTTTTCATAATGCAGAAGCACAGCAACCGTACAAATGAAAGACTCCCATATAAAATAATGGTAGACTTCTAAATTATCAGGATACATTGAAGTGAGGTCGAGCGTGGAATCAATTATATCGTTATGCAATCTTTCAAAATATTCTGCGGAAATCTCACCTACAGCCATATCTTTGCCAATCAGTATTTCGATATAGTCGATATAATAATCACGGAGCGGCTTTGTTGCGTCTAATTTTTTTATTATAAGTTCACTTTCAACACGCTCATTTAATGGCAGTCCAAAAGATTTTAATGCTATAGAAAACTCATCAGACGCTTTTCGCATCAAAAAATCAGTCTTTGCAGAAGTTTTGCCATTGTCTCCATTTAGTTGTTTGATTATATTACGAATGGACGACAAGCTGACTTCTTCTTCATTTAGCCATTCAGGGGGCTGGCTTAGTTTTGGTTTTCGATATTCGGGCTTTCCATGTAAGTTGCGGAGTAATTTTTCATACTGTTCTTCGTAAGTAGTTTCATTCGACAAGTCAATGTAAATTCTTGTTTTAATGTACGTTGGTAAAAATGGAGTTCCATTTTCATCATTTTCAAAAATTACAGGTATAAATTTTTCTTGACCAACCTTGCCGTACACCTCCGCTGAGATGATGACAGTCTCATCACCAACACCACCTTTGCGGTCATTTGCTTTTTTGGCATATGTTTCATCACATATAATCAGTACGTTAGTGACTTCATTATTATTTACAGCTTGCTCCATAAAAACATACTTATCCTGTCCCTCTTTCAAATCCCATTTGTCGAGAATAACATCAACGCCACCGGGATTAACGAGCCGCTCAGCAAGTTCCAATACTTTATCAGATACCGCCCATGAATAGGATATAAACACTTTTGGAATAATTGCACTCATAACCGCAACACCTCATGAATTAGTTTCTTACGCTTAATCGTACCATTTGCATTTCTAATACACTGTTCAATATTCGCTCAAAATACTCTGAATACCCGAAGCAATCAGCAACGACACGTTCAAAAACAAGCCTATCTTCCTGTTGATATTCCTGTATGGTAGTCATAATTTTACGGTCAAGCAAAGGCTTAAATGCTTGCAGGATTTTTACGGAATCAATTTTTGACAAACGGCGTGGGTCAAGTATGCGAATCTTCTCAGTATTTTCCGCACGATTATCCAATGCTCCAAGTCCTTTTGGAAATCCTGTTGCTTCGGCATAAAATACACCGATTATGGAGTTGAAAAGTGCGTGGCACAGAACAAGGTCAACATCTTCCGTCAGTGGATTAAATCCAATCGCACGTTGGTTGATTTTTGCTGGCTCATCGAGCAAGCCATAAAAAATTCGCCGCTCAGGATTCATTCCTGTAAACAGTCGTATTGCGTGGCTACCCGATAATCTTCCGCCACTAAGGTTTTGCCAAAAATCTTCCTTGTTGGTAACAGATTGATTAAGATTGCCATTGTAGCGATTTATCCAATCAAGCGTTTTTGTGTGTCCGAGTCTCGTAAGTTCATCAATCGTCCTGTCGCATACGAACGCAGGAACATCTGCTTTTGTCGACAAATAATTGCAACTTTTGGCACTTTTGAAAACCCGCTCAACATATTCACTATCAACATCGTTGTCATTACGCAAATAGTAAATTTCATCTTGCCCTGTTTTCATACCACGAAAAACATCAAACAATTCTGTGACAGGGCAAAGAATATCATTCATATACGAAAGCCAGTCAACATCGTAGAAAAATGAGTTTATGGCAATATTCATTTCAAGCAAACCGTTTATCTCGCTTAGCGAATAAGACCTAAACGAAAGCAACTTTGGTTCAAGAGCCTTTTTCAACTTTATAGAATCAACAATGTGTGCTGTATCATCTTCCGAAATTTCAGGTAGAGGTTTTTGTATTAAGCCGAAATAAATTTTGTGCTTATTATTTGGTGGTTTAGCAATGGGTTTCATTTTCAAAAATAACATAAGCGTAACCACATCAGCGTTTTCAAACCATTTTCCGTCACCACTTGCGATAATGCACTCAACGTCATAATAATAATTAAGCGCATTGAAAAATTCACGTCCTGCCAACGTACCGAGCCATGAATTTGATGTGATAACAGCCACGCTTGCATTATCGGCAAGCGATTTGTGAATATGAAGAAGGATAGGCTTATAAAGGTCGCCTTTACCCGATAATTTTATCCCACTTTCGGAGCATACACGCTTCAAAGTTTCTTTAATATTGTCTGTTTCTTCACGCCCTTCTTGGTCGAAAGGGACAAAAGGCAGATTTGAAATTACACTGCCCCATTTCGGAAGTTTGTAAATCCGTTTTGCACCGTTTTGCGGGTCGGTTATTTCAATTTCCATATCTTCATGCAGAGCAAAAGCGTTTGAGCGGAACAGCAGGCTCGGCAGATTTATAGCCGTTGCTCTCGTCATAGCGATATTGGATACTTGCAGAGGAAAAGAAAATTTGTCAGAGGCATATGTTGTCGCAAAAGCATTTTCAATTCCTATGCCATTTTCTTTGACATCAAGCATTGCTTTAGCGATAGTTCCTGTGCCGCAACATGGGTCAATAGCGGGAGCAGTCAAGTCCACAATTCCCGCTTTGGCAAGTATTTCAGCGAGTTTTGGCGGCGTGGTAAACACACCCGAAACACTCCGCTTAAATTGATTTACACTGTTTTCAAGCACCGACTGCAAAGCCGTATGCGGTATTTGCGCCAATCCATTTTCCGATAGAAAAGCATTATAGTCCGTCAAATCTGTCCAAGTTGCAATCGGTAAGTATTCCCCGAAAGGTACGGCTTCAAAAATATTGTAGAAGTCGCATTTTTCAGTGATTTCATCAAAAGTTTTTAACGCATCTAACGGCGTGATTTCTTCGGTAATTTCCTCAACCGCCGCCGCAGGATTGTGATTGCCTTTTATCATATGGGCAAATGTGATTTTGTTAATCCAATTTATCAATACAAACTTTGCATATACCGAAAATTTGTCTGTCCCATCAAATTTGTATTCCTTTTCGACACTTCTCCACCAATGGGAAATGTGTGCCGTTATCACGGTATTTTTAATACCCTCAACTTTGATATGTTCGGCGGTAATTGCGTTGTTGCGTTTCAAGAGTTCGGTCATTACAGTATCGGTTATGATGTCGCCTATTTTTGCAGGGCGCAACTCGCCAGAAGTGAAGAATCCGTTAATATCATAGAGAATTTCGGTAATTACACTTTCCCAATCAGCTCTATGCGTTTCCACATCAGGACGAGTGCGGATATGTTTTGTTTTATCCCATTCTCTCGTCTTAACCCAGCCATCAGAATTTTTAATGTACAAAACACCATATGCGAAATTCCAAATAACACAGCTGTTCACACCAAGAACATCAGCCTTGCGCCAAGCATCGGCAATAAAAGCCGAATCTGTAATCGACACATCAGGCATTTTAACTTCCCAACCTTGTAAAACTTGGGTTCGGGTAGTGTCGCCGTACACAAAAACATCAGGGAACATTCGCTTTTTCCCTGTATTAAGTGTACTTTCACCGCCGATTGATTTTATTTGCCAAGTGTTACGCTTGACAATCGAATCCATTAGCTTGATAAGTTCAATAGCTTCACTACGCTCGTTATTAACTTTTGCAAATCGTGGCATATTGTCACACTCCGAACCCCTCGATTAGAGGACTGATATATATGTGTTTTCTTGTGCTTTCGGGAAGTGAAAGCCATGCGTTACACAAGCGGCTTTCTGCTACGTCTATGTAGCAAATTTCGTCACGCTTAAAGAGTGCAACATCTTCATTTTTTTCAATGCCGATAAAGTTTCTACCTTCAAGCATAGCAGATACTAAAAACGAGCCGCTACCACATGTATTGTCAAGAATTATATCGCCCTCATTTGTGTATGTGCGAATAAGGTAACGACCAAGTTCGATAGGTTTCTGTGTTGGGTGAAGAACCTCACCCTCTGATTCTGCTGTTTTCACATAAAGAATATCGGTTGGGTATCGTTCACCGTTACTATGAACACGGACAGGCTCAAAATCACCATAACAACCGCTTAGCTGATTCTTCCTTACGCCTTTATCGTAAGCTGTGCCTTGTGTCATTTGCGGATTATATACTGGTTGCTTTTTATAGAAAATACAAACATCCTCGTGCTTTCGCAGAGGTTGTTTTTTTGCGTTTAAGAAATTGGTTGGCTTGGATTTTTCCCATACCCATTTATACTTAAAATACTTCTCTTGACTAAGGATAAGTTTTGCAGTAAATACGCCATGCGAAGTCAATGCAATAACACCATTAGGTTTGATTATACGAAGATATTGCGCCCACAACTCATCAAGAGGGATATAACTATCCCAAGCATTTTGGGTCATTCCATACGGCAAATCACAAAGCACCATATCAACCGATTTATCAGGTATCTCTTTCATCTTTTCAAGGCAATCAGCCTCAAAAACACGATTCAAAAAACACTCAATCCCATTTGCATACGTGCGTTCAAAAAAAACAGGAGTCGTAGCAACAGCCGCCACAGCAAAATCATTTTGTAACGGACTGATATTTATAGGAGCGGTACGAGTTGCTCTATTAGCAAGTGCCATATCATTCACCTAATCTTCCCCAAGGGATTTTACTCCTTGCATGATAATTCCATTATATCGCCCGGCTCACAATGTAGAGTTTTACATATGC
Organism: Defluviitaleaceae bacterium; assembly: GCA_009784355.1. Classification (GTDB taxonomy): domain Bacteria; phylum Bacillota; class Clostridia; order Lachnospirales; family WRAX01; genus WRBJ01. The sequence goes on along the minus strand of WRBU01000005.1, from coordinate 5,505 downwards.
GAACCAATATATCAGTGTTCACATTTTCGCCGTTGCGTAGTTTTGCCAATGACGATGGGCTTACGCTGGCGGCTTCGCATAGTTCGCCCTTCTTCATATTCTTGTCTATCAACAGCTTAAACAATTTATTGTAGCTAACGCCCACATCAATCACCTCAGCTTTGGCTCAATTTCTGCACATTACTATTATAGCACACGTCAATAGGAAATGGAAGAAATATTTTTGAGATTTCAAATATTTTTGGCGGAAGAGAGAAGAATGAGTGTTGCATCATTTTTCCCCTTGACAACTCACGTTCTGGGGATTGGGGGTTTTTAAAATGGTATATGTGACGGAGAAGTATTACCGCAAGCATGGGCGGTATGGCGGGAATGATGTGGGGCAACTGCTTCATCGGGCGCATTGTTTGGTGGATTTTTTGACCCACAACCAAATACCCGCCCGTGGTTTTAAAAATTTGACGAAATACCAGCAATCCGCTGTGCGCAAATCTATTTGCCTTATGGTGGATTTTTTTGCGAATGTGGATGGGATGGCGGCGAGCAATATTGCGTCATATAGCCTGCATGGTATGCGGGTGCATCACAGACAAAGCAAGCAAAGACCGTGGGAAGCGGCGGGTTGCGGCATGTGGGCTTGGTTCACGCTATTATCGACAGGGCTAATGAGAGGAGCGATGTAAATGGAAAACTTTTTTCGCAAAAATGCGAAAAAACCGCTACACTGCGCTTCGCTTCGTTGCGCTGTTGAACAGGATTAATGAGAGGGGTGTTGTGATGGGTTTGAATATTGTGCCTATGTTTAAGGGTAACTGGGGTAAGCTGCCTTATCCGAAATTTTTGGAAACAAGCCTTTTAGAGGTTTGGGTGCGAGGTGAGGTTGTTGCTGATGGGCAGTGTTATTTTGGATACAGAGTGAGTGCTAGGCGTGAGGCGGATGGGGTGGAGAGCCGTACGAAGGCTAGGGCTACTAGCTGTGATGCGGGGTTGTTGCAGGCTGTGCTTGCCTACGACCTTGAAGAAATGGAGTTTGGGGTATGTAGGGGCGGCGATGGGTATACGATGTTTTTGGTTGAAGAGCTGCGGGTGGTTGATAATCCTGACGGGAGTTTTAATCATGTTTATTTTGGGCTGGTGGATGCGGTAGGCGGGCGGCAGGTTGCCGCTCCTACAAGTACGTTATCGGCTGGAGGTATATGATGAGGAGCTTGATGCGTGAAATTGAAAGTAGGGCTAGGGCGGCGTTGCCAAAGGTTGCCGTGGCTTTGTTGCATGATTTGCGTCAAAGCGGTACTATGCCTTTTGACACAGGTGCTTTGCAAAATGCCGCAACATATGTGGATGTAGGGCGGCTTAATGAGGGGTGTGTGGCGGTGGTAAGCGATACCGTGTACGCCCGCCGCAAATATTTTCATCCCGAATTTAATTTTGACCAAAGCCGCAATGCTAATGCGGGCGGCAGGTGGTTTGATGCTTATATAAGCGGGGAGAAGCGGGGTTTTGCGGCGGAGGTATTGGCGAAGGAGATGAGGAAATGACATTGACGGATGTGGCGGGCATTATTCGTAGGGGCGGACACGAGCATTGCTTTGGCAATGCGGGGCTGCCGCCCGATGTCGACGTGTCGATACACACAATTTCCCGCAATCGTGAGTATGCAGTTGGTTTATTTTTGCGCCGTGGCGGGGCTGTGCGTCGTGAGGCGATAGGTGGTGCGCACAATCTTTCGCATGGGGTGCTTCAAGTTAGTTTGCTTTTGCGGCTGGGGCGGGATGCTGGTTTGGCGGAGGGTTGGGCTAACGATATATATGGGGTTATTGCAAGTATGGGGGCGGGCGGCAGGATGCCGCCCCTACAAGTTTTTGCAGGGGCGGGTGAACAAACGTCCGTGCAGTGTGTACGGATGGTTTATGATGCCCCTGTTTGGCTTGGGGCGGATGCCCGTGGTGTTTTTGAATACGTCATTGACGTGGATTTTTATTACGATGTGGGCGGGCAGTGTCCGCCCGTTGCCGATTGTAGGGGCGGCATTCTGCCGCCTGTTGTCGGCGGAGAGGAGCTAAAAAATGAGTAATACTATCTACCCCGTAAGCGGGATTAATTTTAGAATTTGCACACAGGGCAGAACGCCCGCCAGCGAGGCAGCTTTTGCGACGGTGCGTGGTATGGAGAATTTTTCCATATCTTTTGACAATGGCATTGAGGAATGGACACCCCTTGACGCTAGGGGCTGGCGCAGGCGTATGTTGACTGCAAAGTCAATGAGCATTGCCATTTCAGGCAAGCGAATGCCCAGTTGCCAAGGCAACAATTATATTGCGCAGTGTGCGTATCAAGCGGGGGTTTTATGCGAAAGTATTTTGCTTGTTAGCTTTCCGAATGGGGACGAGCTGCAAATGGATTGTGTTATTAATGTAACAACATGCGGCGGGGGCGGGGCGACAGAGCTTGCGGAGCTTAATTTTGAGTGTCTTTCTGATGGTGTGCCTATTTATATGCGGTCTAATGGTAGTGTAATTACGCCTATGGGGGCGGGTTTGGAATTAGGCGTAGTCCCGCATTCCGATTTGGAGGTGCTATGATGTATCAAATTAATAATGATAAACTGCAAAACCGTCCTGAGCTTCGGGTTGGGGATAGGGTTTATTGCATTGATAATCGTTTGTCGGTTTTTCGTTTTATAAGCAAGGGCTTGACGGGCGGCGGCGAAAACGAGATGGAAGTGGTTATTGGCGGGGCTTTGGGCAGGGATGTTTATGAGGAGATTTTGGCGCAAGACTTGCCGTATGGTGTTATGCAAGAAATTGTGATTATTATTCTCGCCGCCATTTGGGATTTGGAGGTGGAGGAGGCAAAGCGTCGATTTTGCCACGGGTGATGATGCTTTGGCTACGGTGTTTTATGATTTGGAGTTTGACCACGCCGTTATTGAAGCTAGTTTTGCGATGCAGTATGGTATACGTTTGAGCAAAGAGGATATGCCGTGTGGTGAATTTTTTCGGCTTTTGGCGGGGTTGATGCCTGAAACGCCTCTTGGGCGGTTGGTGGGTATAAGGATGGAGAGTAGGGGTGATGTTTTGCGGCAGATGAGTGTTAGCGAGCGTAGGGTGCGTAATGAGTGGAGCGAATTCCAAAGGGGCGGCGGGCGGCAGCCCCGCATTGCTAAAGCAATGCTCGTGTCCGCCCCTACGGGGGAATTGGTGGATTTGCAGTTCATTTTGGCGGAGGTATTTTCGTAGGGGCGGCATTTTGCCGCCTTTTGTCGACTAGGAGGTATATAAAATGGCAGGAACAAACATAGGTGCGGTTTATTTAGACCTGCGCCTTAACACAAGGGAATTTCAGCGGGGTATTGCATCCACCAGCAACCTTTTGGAGGGTATGGTGGGGAGCTTTGGCGGCAGTCTAAACAGCATGGAGCGGGGTTTTAGGCTTACCGTCAACCGCATGATAGACAATTTTAACCAAATGATACGGGGTATAACGTCGGCAAACATTACGGTGCCAAGCCAGCTTGGGGGCGGCACAATGAATATTACGGCGAATGCTGTGCCTAATGTGACTGCCCTTGCCCGTGGGGGTATTGTGTCTGCGCCCACGCTTGCGCTGGTTGGTGAGGCAGGGAAAGAGGCTGTTTTGCCGCTTCAAAATAATACGGGGTGGATGGCGGATTTGGCTGGGGTTATAAGTGATACGATGAATGGGGGCGGGCGGCAGGTTGCCGCCCCTACGAGTGTTGTTGTTCAGTTGGACGGGCAAAAGCTGGCGGAAGTGTTGATAGATGATTTGGATAATGCAAAGGCACGCAGGGGCTTGTAGGGGCGGCAACCTGCCGCCCGCATTATTACTGGGAGGTGCTAAAAATGATTGAAATAACTGTAAGCGGGCAACGTCTGCCCGCACCCGACGCATACAGCATAGGATATGAGGACATAGGCGAATTTGCACGCAATGCAAATGGCAATATGGTGGCGGACATTGTTGCCACAAAGGCTTTGGTAAATTGCGGGTGGAAGCTAATGACGACCATAGACCACCGCCGTTTGGTGCAGGGGGCGGACGACACCTTTGTGCGTGTGCGCTACTTTTGCACAAAAGAGGGAGGGCATGTGGAAAAAATCATGCATCCACATGTAAAAGGCGGCAGGGTTGTCGCTGTTAATAACGAAATGAGGTGGAAGGATGTCAGCTGCGACTTCATCGAACGCTAACGTGGATACGCACGAACGTGGGGGTGGGCATTGCCCGCCCGCAGTCCGACGCAACGAGGTACTAATCACAAAAATAGAAAACGACAACTGCATTAAAAAAACAGCAACAGCAAGCACAGCCGCACAAGCCGTATTTTCGCAAGCGGGGCAAGTGGTGAATGGCAAAAGCCACAATGCCGGCAAATTCGCCACAATGGAGGAGGGGCTTTGGCGGCTGGACGGCAGTTTTATGCTGCCAACCGCTAGACCAAGCACACAGACGGGCTTTGTGTCCAGCCAGCTTTCCATTGCTTCGGGCGGCTTTGCCCAACAGCCCGCCCTCACAATAAATTTTGGGCGGGCTGTGGACTTGCCTGTGGTCAGCATTATGAGTTGTCATCACATCTACGCCCCCATTATTGCGGCGCAAATTATATTTTTTGACACATCGGGGCGGCAAATTAGAAGCGGCGTTGTACAGGCGGTGCCAAAGCCCTGCGGTACTTTTTCAAACATCCTTGAAGCTGAGGGTGCAAGCGGCGTGGGGAGGGTGGACATACGCATAATTGCGCTGGCAACCCCACGCAGGCGTGCTAGGATTTCGCAGCTGCATTTTGGGCGGGTTGTTGTTTTTGACGGTGAGGATGTTATGAGGGTGAATGTTTTGCATCAGGGGGATGTAGAGGCTAATGGACTGCCGCATAATGAATTGCGGGTACGGATTGCAAATCGTGATGGGCGGTTTAGTATTTTGAACCCCGTAGGAGCGGACGGGGCGATTATTGAATACGCCCATGGGGTGAATGGGTTTTGGACGAATTTTGCGGTCTATACGCTTGATAAATGGGAAGTGCGTAACGAGCATGTGGACATTACCGCCGTAAGCGGGGCGAAATTCCTTGACAATGGGGTTTTTATGGATAGTCATTTTGGGTTGGAGCATTTGGGCGACACCGCCCGACGTATTGCATCACTTGCGGGGGTTGAGGTGGTTGTACCCCACGTAATGAATACATACCCACGTTTTCCAGCCTTTGCGGGGAATGTGCCGCCACGGCGTGCCCTTGCACAGCTTGCGAAGCTGGCTTCTTGCGGCATACATGAGGACAGGGACGGGCGCATACATTTTGTTGATTATTTTTCTATACATCAAGGTGAGTTAAAGCCCAACCTTGACTACGAAACGGCGTTTGAGCAGCCGCAAATTAGCCAAGCGGGATATGTAAACGGAATTATGCTGACAGAGCGTATGATTTCTCTTGACCAAGGCTGGCTTGCCAATGTTCAGCTGCAGGTGGCGGGGCATTTGGATGTT
>WRBU01000004.1 GCA_009784355.1 Defluviitaleaceae bacterium | reverse complement strand
GCAATAACAAAAATGTCCGCCCGCTGTGCAAGGCTTATATGGCGAATATCTTCGTAAACAATTTCTTCAAACATATCTATGTAAACACGTTGTTTCGTAAGGCTTTGCATGGTTAAAGGTGTTATGAATTTTGCCCCAGCCTCGGTCATTATTGTGTGTACGGTATGTCCTTGTTTTGTCAGTAAATTTGCAATTTCTGCCGCTTTATAAGCGGCAATAGAGCCCGTTATTCCTAAAACTATATTAAGCATTTCATCACCTCATTTGTTATTGCTTGGGCAATTTTTTCCTTGCCTGTAAAAATTTGAAACTTTTTATTTTTGTCAACCAAATAGCCTACATGCCCTGTTTGCGTTAAGTTCACAGTGTCGTTAGCCAGCACAAAGTCGCAGTCATTTTTTAACAATAACCCATGGGCTTTATTAATGGTTTCCTCTTGTGTCAAACTCGATGTCAACTTAAACCCGACAATAACCGCATTAGGTGCAAGCCTTCGCAGTTTTGCAATCGTTTTGGGTATTTTTTTCAAGACTAACGCAATTTCATCAGCATCGGAGCTAATTTTTGCCGTTATATCGGCATTTTTGACCCCGTAGTCAGAAACAGCCATGGCATGGATGACAGCATCTATTTTTTGTTTCATCAAAATGTTTTCCAAGGCAACGTCAAGGTCTTTTGCAGACTCTATTTCGACAATATTTCCGCAATTTGGCATCAATGCGTTTTTTCCTTTGATATAAAAAACTTCACATCCAGCCAAGGTGAAGACTTTCGCAATTTCCGCTCCAAGCTGACCTGTCGAGTCATTAATAATGCTTCGCACGGCATCAATTTTTTCAATAGTTCCGCCAGCGGTTATTAGTATCTTTGGCATATATTCTCCTGCATTATATTGTAGTATTTTTGCGTACAATTTTCGGCTCTCTTGCTGTTCCAACGACCCTTTGGTTTGGCGATATTTTTACTAATTTATCAATAATTGCGTGTTCAATAACACAACCTTCGGCAATTTCGCTTCCTTCAAGTATAATTGAATTTCGCACCACTGCATTTTCTTTTACGTGTACATTGCGAAACAACACAGAATTTTCTATACTCCCATCAACAATAGACCCACTGCCCACAAGGGCATTGCGTACCTCAGCCTTTGTGTTATATTTTGCCGGCGGCTCGTCTTTATTTTTTGTCTTGATAAATGGTTCTGCGTTAAACATTTCGTTGCGTATGTCTGCCCGCAAAAAATCCATATTGATGTTATAGTAGCTCTCAATGGAGTTAATTCCCGCCCAATATCCTTCATACATAAAGCCATAAACACGCTTTTGCTTGCGATATCGTATAACAATATCACGCACAAAGTCGTGCCGCCCCTGCGGGATGATGGCTTCAAGCAATTCTATCAAAAGCTCACGCCTCATAACATAAATACCCAGCGACACCACGCTGGAAAACGGCTCAAGGGGCTTTTCCTCAAATTCAACAAGCCTTCCGCCTTCGTCAAGGCTAACCACACCAAAATTTGACACATCCATGTCATACATCTCTTTGCAGGCTACGGTTATATCGGCATTTTTTTCTATATGAAAATCCAAAATACGGTTGTAGTCCATCTTATAAATGCCGTCGCCGCTGGTAATAATCACGTATTCCTCACGGCTACGGCGCAAATATGTCATGTTTTGGTAAATAGAGTCCGCAGTACCTCGAAACCACGAGCTGTTGTCTTTGCTCAAAAACGGCGAAAGCACAAAAAGTCCGCCGTGCTTCGTGCCAAAACCCCACCATTTGGAGCTGTTTAAATGGTCGTGAAGCGAGCGGCTGTTATACTGCGTCATAACCGCCACTTTGTTTATACCACTGTTCACCATATTGCTCAACGAAAAGTCAATAGCACGATAACAGCTACCAACAGGCATTGCGGAGGATGCCCTGCTTTGCGTAAGCTCTTTTAAGCTGTCTTTTTGTCCGCCTGCAAAAATAATTCCAAGTGCCTTCATAGCAGTTCCTCCTATAATTCTAACGTCCCGCCCGACCTTAACTCCATACCAGTATAATGCAAAGGTTCAGTCGCCCCGCAAACAACACAATTTTTACCAATATAAATTCCATCAGGAATAATTGAATTTTCGGCAATAACGGTAATACCCGTGTCGTATACATGGGGTTTTTCAATATTTGGAGTATTCTCGCCAACTCCAATTTTAACATCCCTGCCAATGATGGAATTTTCATCAATAATAGTACGTGTAATTTCGGCATTTTCGCCAATAACACAGCCAGCCATGATGATAGAATCCCTTACCACAGCTCCATCAGCCACCTTAACATCAGGACCAAGTATAGAGTTGTAAACAATGCCGTAAACCTCACAGCCCTCAGAAATAAGACTTCCCTTAATGTCTGCATTTAACCCTGTAAACTGCGGAGATTGGTGGTCGCTTGATGTATAAATTTTTGCAAAATCCTCGTAAAGATTAAAGTCTGGCATGGTTTTTATCAAATCCATATGAGCCGCAAAATAGCTGTCTATTGTGCCGACATCCTTCCAATATCCTTTAAAACGATAGGCATAAGCAGGCTTTTGATACTCCAAAAACATTGGGATGATATGCTTGCCAAAGTCCGCATCATTATATCGGTCATGCGCCTCAATCAAGCATTCTTTTAATTGCTTCCAAGTAAAAATATAAATACCCATGCTCGCAAGGTTGCTCTTTGGAAATTGAGGCTTTTCTTCAAATTCATAAATTTTGTCATTTCCGTCAGCATTCATAATGCCAAAACGACTTGCTTCATCCAAAGACACTTCAAGCACGGCAATGGTTGCATCGGATTTAGTACGCTTGTGAAAATCAAGCATATCCGAATAATCCATTTTATAAATGTGGTCGCCAGAAATAATAAGCACGTATGTAGGATCGTATGTGTCAATAAAATTAATATTTTGAAAAATAGCGTTGGCTGTGCCGCTATACCAAAAACCCTCTTCCCCTTCTTTCACATGGGGTGCAAGGATAGTAACCCCTCCGCTTGTGCGGTCCAAATCCCACGGAGTGCCAATGCCAATGTGGCGGTTGAGCTGTAATGGCTGGTATTGCGTCAATACCCCAACAGTGTCAACCCCGCTGTTTATGCAGTTTGACATGGGAAAATCTATAATACGGTATTTGCCGCCAAAACTAACAGCAGGCTTTGCTTTGCTTTTTGTCAATATCCCGAGGCGGCTGCCTTGACCGCCCGCCAATAACATCGCAATAATCTCTTTTTTACGCATACACAACACCTCAAATATATTTTACCACAATTTATCTATTTGTCCAATAAAAGTTTATGTTTATTTTTTCCAAAAAAATGTGTATAATTAGATACAGCGACAATCATGGGGAGGCTATCCTCGGTCGCACACATTTAGACTTTGGAGGACACAATGCATAAATTAAACCTAATAAACAACCATACCAACTTCTATTTTATTGGCATAGGAGGCATAAATATGTCTGCCCTTGCAGAAATTTTACACAAAGACGGATACACCGTAAGCGGGTCGGACAAAAATGACTCCGACACTTGCAAGCACCTGCGCTCGCTTGGTATAACAGTACACACAGGTCATAATGCCCAAAACCTGCCACATGATGCTCAAGTCGTGGTTTACAACGCTGCTGTAGCTACCACAAATCCAGAACGTGCCGAAGCAACAACCCGAGGGCTTGTAATGCTTGAAAGGGCGGAGCTTTTAGGACTTATAATGCGCAATTACAAAAACGCCATCTGCGTAGCAGGCACTCACGGCAAAACAACAACAACATCCATGCTTGCTGAAATTTTTATTGGTGCAAACGCCGACCCAACCGTGATGAGCGGCGGCGTATTGCCATCAATGGGCGGCGCAATGCGTATTGGCGGCGAAAAATATTTCATAGCCGAAGCCTGCGAATATCACGACAGCTTCCTAAAATTTTTTCCTCATATCGGCATAATTTTGAATATAGAAATGGACCATGGCGATTATTTTGACGGCGAAGCGGGTTTGCGACGCTCTTTTCGTGCCTTTGCTGAAAAAATTCCGCAAAACGGTGCGTTAATTATAAATGAAGAGGTGAGAAATCTTCACGAAATAACAGATGACTTAAAGTGTCAAGTAATCACCTTTGGTGCGCACGATTTGGGGTATACCCTTGCCGTTCCTGGCTTACACAATGTGTCAAATGCAAATGCTGCCGTGGCTGTTGCCCGCCATTGCGGGCTTGGTGAGGATAAAATCACAAAGGCTCTGCAAGGCTTCACTGGGGCAAAACGCCGCTTTGAAAAAAAGGGCACATACAACGGAGCGCAAATTATAGACGACTACGCCCACCACCCAACAGAGGTGGAAGCAACTTTAAACGCTGCAAAAAGCCTTGCGGGCACAAAACGCCTATGGGTCGCCTTTCAGCCCCACACCCACAACAGAACCTCAGAGTTTTTAAACGAATTTGCCAAAGCCCTTGAAATAGCTGACGAAATAATTGTACTAGACATCTACCGCCCGGCAGGCAGAGAAGAAGAGCAAGCAAATATCCATGCAAAAGATTTGGTGGCAAAAATCTACAATTCAAACTGCCGCTACGCAGACAGCTTTGAAAAGGCTGTTGAATATGCAAAAAAAGGTCTCACGCCAGGCGACATACTAATAACCATGGGTGCAGGCGATGTATGCCTTCTTTCTGAAATGTTCTGCCCATAATTATTGCTTGCATACGCCACCTCCATTGTGATATAATCATCACAATGGAGGTGGTTATATGTTGAAAAACATAAAGCAAATTTCAAAACTAATTTGGACTTTGATAGCTACTTTTGCGGTATTGGCTGCTGCCAGCATTGTATTTTTAATGCTCAGCAATCAGGCAAAAAACGACATTGTAAGTACTCATGAAATTAGAGCTTCCTTTGACACAACACTGCATGGATTTAGGTCAGACGCATATGTTATGATGCAATATGCAAGAAATTTCGTAGTGATGGGCTGCGAAGAATCCTTATCAAATTATAAAGCGATTTTTGACAGCAGAGAAATAGACGCAGAGGCAAGGCGTGTTTTCGATGCATACGGCGCAACTCCAGAAGAAGTAGGGCTTTTTTACCTCGTTAGATACAAGCATTCTCAAATGCAGCAAATAGAGCTATATGCAATAAACCTTCGGGAGTCAAGTTATCATCAGGCGGCAATGGAATTGCTCTTTTCTGGCGTTTTTAACAACATCTATAACTATACAGACCTTGTATTTAGATTTACCCAAACAATGGACGAGCTTCACTCTTCTATAAGCGGACGCACGCAAGAAATGGTAACGAGCGCAGAAAGCCGTGCAGCATTTTTTGACAATATGTCCGTGTTGACAACTATTTTATTTGCAGCTGCGTCTGTCGCCGGAACTTTCGTTCTTTTACGAGCCGCAAAGAATATTGCAAAGCGTGAAAAAGATGCCAAAGACCTAAATCACGTGTTAATGGATTCGTTGCCTATGTTTTTAGAATTTTGGAATGACAAAGGCGAGTTGATAGGATGTAGCGCAAAAACTCTAGAAATTTTTGGTCTTGATACAAAAGAAGACTATATCAACCGCTTTCTTGAATTTCAACCAAAAGAACAGCCGTGCGGCACTTGTTCCGAAGAAAAAACAAATGCTTTTGTACAAACGACACTAAACACAGGTCAAGCCCAAAGCGAATGGGCTCATATAGACAAAGACGAAAAACAGATTATAGCCAACACTTACTTTACACGCATAACCGTAGGCGGCAAATTCCAAGTAGTTGGGTGTAGCTTTGATTTAACAGAACTTAAGCAAGCACAAGCAACGCAACAAGAAATACGTGCTTTCAACAATATGTTAATAGATTCATCGCCTTTCATTATAAACCTTTGGAACAACAAGTTTGAATTGCATCGAACCAACGCCCAAGCAGAAGTAATCTTTGAAGCAAAAAGCCAAGAAGACTACGTAGATAATTTCTTCAATTTTTCGCCGCCATATCAGCCTTGCGGCAGAAGTTCCGAAGAACTAGGCATAGCTAATGTAAAACAAGCCTTTGAAACAGGGTTTATGCAGTTTGAGTGGATTCATCAAACTGCAAACGGCGAGCCAATACCATCCATTATAACCCTAGTAAGGCTTAGTTGGCGCGATGAATATATTTTGGTATCATATATAACGGACATGCGGGAAATTGTCGCGGCAAACAAAAAAGCTCGTTCAGAAGAGGAGCGTGCAAAGATTTTGCTGGAAGCATCGCCGATGGCATGTTTAATGCGTGATGCCAATCTTAAAATGATAGATTGCAACCAAGCCGCCATCGATATGTTAGCGCGCAGCACATCAAATATATATGATAAAGGCAGGTGCACAAAAGATTGCAGACATTGTTCCAAGTCAGGAGGCAGCCAATGCCACGTAAAAGAATATCTAATCGAAAATTCACATCTTATCTTTAATTTGCACGACAAGAATTTGGCAATCTTGGACGAACGCATTAAAGAAACAACCCAAAAGGCTTTGACAGACGGTATTTTTAGATACGAAGAGGAACTTATATCGTTAGACGGCGACGTTGTGCCGTGCGAAATTACTTGTGTGCCAATAAAATACCAAGACGACATTAGCTACGCCTACTATCTGCGGGATTTGCGTGAAGAAAAACGAAGAGAAGCCGCCGAACAGGAGTCAAAAACAAAAACGCAATTTTTGGCAAGGATGTCTCACGAGATACGCACACCTTTAAATGCCATTGTAGGTCTAACAGAAATACAGTTGCAAAAACAAGAAATAGACCCCGATATGGAAGAAGTATTTGACCACATTTACGCAAGCAGTACAATGCTTTTGTCTCTTATAAACGATATTTTAGACCTTTCCAGAGTAGAGCACGGTAAAATGGAAATTGTACCTACAATGTATGAAATATCAAATGTGATAACAGATGTTGTACAGCTTAATTTGAATGCTATTGGCAGCAAGAATTTAGAATTACAACTAAAAATAAGCCCCAATCTTCCCACATATATGTATGGCGATGAATTGAGGATAAAGCAGGTTATAAGCAATATTTTATCCAACGCCCTAAAATACACCCCAGAGGGTCTTGTGATTCTTTGTGTAGACATCGAGGACGAAAAAGACAATAACTGTACCATAGTCATAAAGGTAAAAGATACAGGAATTGGCATGACAAAAAGAGAAGTCAATGAAATTTTTAGCGAATACTCACGCCACGACAAAGAAGAAACTCGCAACATTCAGGGCGCAGGGCTTGGAATGAATATTGCGCACAATTTGACAACTGCCATGGGAGGCACCATTGAAGTGCAAAGTGGGGTTGGGGTTGGCTCGTTGTTTACGGTATTTTTGCCGCAAAAAATTGAAGGCGAACTTAAATTAGGAAAAGAGCTTGCAACATCTTTGGGCAATATGGATTTTTCACAAATGCCTAAAAATAAGGTATCAAAAATTTCGATAAAGCCCATGCCATATGGTCGGGTACTTGCCGTGGATGATGTAGACACAAACCTTTACGTACTCGAAGGTCTGCTTGCTTTATACAACATTAAAACAGAAAGCGTGAACAGCGGGCATAAAGCCATTAAAAAAATAGAAGAAGGTAATGTTTATGACATAATTTTTATGGACCACATGATGCCAGAAATGGACGGGGTCGAAACTACAAAGCACCTCCGCAAAATTGGGTACGCACATCCAATAATAGCTCTCACCGCAAATGCAGTAAAAGGCGTGCGTGAAATCTTCCACCAAAGCGGTTTTGACGGTTTTATATCAAAACCCATCAACCTCAGCCGCCTGAATAATTATTTGGAGTGTTACATTAGCGAAAAGCAGACGCAAGAAATACTTGATGCCTCAAATGCCATTGCATATCAAGGCGAAAATGGAATTTTGACACAAATGTCAAAATTAATGGAGCATTTTGTGTCAGATGCTCAAAGGTCTATTGATGTATTGGAAAAGGCATTGAAGTCCGAAAACCTTGACGACGCAAAGCTGATGAACTATACTATTGCTGCCCATTCTATGGTGTCTGCTTTGGGAATTGTGGGTCAACCAAAGTTGTCCAAGTTAGCAAGCATTTTGGAAATAGCTGGAAAAACAAAAAACCTAGAACAAATCAAAGAGCAAACACCAGCATTTTTACTGCAGCTTAAAGAAGTTATCAAAAGTCATGCAGCAAAAGAGCTGGAAGACGAGCAAGGTCAAGACATCGACTTTTTGTGCGAAAAATTGCTCATTATTGAGCGTGCGTGCGATGCGTGGGATTTAGAAAAAGCAGAAGCCGCCGCAGAAAGCATCCTCGCCGCAAAAACCTCACGAAAAACAAAAATGGCTATAAAAGAAATAAAATCTGAACTGTTAAGAGGTGATTTCGACTCTGCTGCAATTCTTGCAAAGCAAACAGCCGAAATTTTAAAGCAGGAATAAAAAAATAGGAGGTTAGCCATGAAAACAGATGCCCGAAAAACAATTTTTTTAGTAGACGACAGCGAAGTCAACCTCATGACCTGCAAACAGGTCTTGTCAGATATTTACACAACATATACTTTTACATCAGGTAAATTTATGCTTAGAGCTTTGGAGCGTGTCATGCCCGACCTTATTTTGCTTGATGTAAAAATGCCGGAAATGGGCGGATACGAGGTTTTGCATCACCTTAAGTCCAATCCAGTATCATCCCATATCCCCGTCATTTTTCTTACGGCACTAAATGATGAAGAAAGCGAGTTAAAGGGGCTTTCTATGGGTGGCACGGACTATATTACAAAGCCATTTTCGCCGCCGCTTTTGCGCAAGCGCGTGGAGCTACACCTTTTGCTTCAATCTCAAAAACGTGAGTTAATAGAGCTCAACAAAGACTTGGACGAAACCGTACGCAAACGCCAAGACGAAGTTTTGGAGCTTAAAAATGCTTTGCTGGAAACCATGGCAGAGCTTGTGGAAAGCCGCGACTTCACCACAGGAAGTCATGTCATACGTACAAGCCGATATGTTAGGACTTTGGTAAGCAGTTTAAAGGAACGCGGAATGTATGTAGACGAACTGAATCCGCTGGACGAAAGACTGGTTTTTCAATCAAGCCAGTTGCATGATGTCGGCAAAATAGGCATTTCAGACACTATATTATTAAAACCGGGTCCATTGACTTACGAAGAATTTGAACAGATTAAAACTCATGCCCAATTTGGCGAAAAAATTATTAATGAGATTAAAAAGCGTGTAACGGACAGTAGCTTTTTAAAGTATGCTGCCATATTTGCTATTAGCCACCACGAAAAATGGGACGGAAGCGGATATCCCTACAAGCTCAAAGGAGAGGAAATTCCCTTACTTGGACGAATAATGGCGATTGCTGATGTTTATGATGCCCTTGTTACCGAGAGACCCTATAAAGAAGCCATGACTCACAAACAAGCCATTAATATTGTTGGAGATGGTGCGGGTAAGCACTTTGACCCTTCCCTTGTAGGTGTTTTTATGGAAGAACACGAAAATTTTGCAAACATAGTAAACGAATTTAAAGCACCATTAGCATCGCATTCATAATCTTTGGGCAGGTGAAATTAACCAATGGACAGCGGCAAGCGTTTTGTATTATTAAAAATTCTTTTTGTAATATTTTTGGCTGGGTTGGTCTTTTTTGCTAATGTCACCATATTTGTAGCTACATATATAGTGCTTTTTGTTTTTGTAACAGCCCGTGTGGTGCTAACTCCGGGTGAGAGCTCTACGAAAGCATGGCTTATTATATCCTATGTTGCGGTTGTGGTTTTGCAAATTATAATGATAGCAAATTTTACCCTTGGTTACGGCGCAATAGAAGGGGCGGGCTATCTTCTTCGCCGCCTTTTGGCTGTGGGCACTCTGCTTTTGCCTATTTTGGTCAGCCGTTACGTGATAGCAGGAAAATATGGTCACTTTCATATGCCTTCGGTAGAAGATGCCACAACAATAGGGCTTTCCACATTTTTTAGTGCACACGACATCATAAAGCGAGCAACCCTTGTGGCTAACGACACCAAAAAAAAGCTCTGTGCAAAAAACCTTAAAGAAAGTGCAGTAGAGCTTATGCGGCACGACAGCTTTAATTACATAAATAACGGCAGCCTTAATGAAAGCTATTTTGAAAAAGCCGCCCAAAGCATGGATGACCCAAATATTTACATAATCGTGTCAAAAACAGGAAGCCCCGTTTCTGAAATAATCTCAATTTTTACTCAAAAGCAATACAACCACGCCTCACTGTCATTTGATGCTGACTTGCAAACCATAATCAGTTATAACGGCGGCGAGCGCGTCTACCCCCCAGGGCTTAATGCAGAAATGATAGAATATCTTCACAAGGCAGATGATGCTAGGATTTTGGTATACTCCCTACCCTGCCCGCCAGAAAAAAAACAGATGTTGTTAAACAAAGTCGCAGAAATAAACAGCGAAGGCTCGGCTTACAACATGATAGGCCTTTTTGTAAACCGTTCTCACAAACCAAATATAATGTATTGTTCACAATTTGTATACACTATGCTACACTATGCAGGCATTGCCCACTTCACCAAGCCAAACGGCAAAGTGGTAAACCCCACCGACCTTATAGAGCAAGATTACTATAAAAAACTAACCTTTGTACAGGAAATAACATTTTAGTAACCACAGATTTACTCCAATCCAATCCTTGTGACCAAGAAGACGGCAAGTGTATTTGACTGAACTTTGGTCAGATACATCGAGAGGACGAGGGAGAGAAGAATTGTGATTGGAGTTAGTCTGTGGTTGCTTTAATGACAACAAAACAAAGGCAACCAAAACGGCTTGCCTTTGTTAATTTCATCTAATAAATTTCACATTTTACAGCCAAGCAGTAATTTTATCTATTATATCTTCTTTCGGCATGACTCCATTGCCGCGGTCTACCATCTCGCCCTTATTAAAAATTATCATCGTCGGCACGCCTCTTATATTGAACTTCTGAGCCAAAGATTTTGCTTGGTCAACATCAACTTTAAACACTTTTGCTTTGCCTGTCATTTCTGTAGCAATTTCTTCCAAAATAGGTATAAGCATTTTGCACGGTCCACACCATGTGGCAAAAAAATCTACTAAAACAGGCGTATCTGCTTGAAGCACCTCTTTTTCAAATTCATTTTCGTTAATTAATCTTAACATGTAGCATCCTCCTTGACCTTCATTTGAATAACATTCTAACACAAAAGCACACACAAGTAAAGGGGGTTTTACAAAATTTGCAATAATAACAAACTTGTGTTACAATATCCATATAGTCAATCAATTTGAAAACCCTAACACGAAGTGTTAAAGTGTTTTCAAGTATAACATCTATAAGAAATGCCGCCAATGCGATTGTTTACAAAAAAGGAGGCGTTACAAATGATTTTGGCTCAAACACTGCAAGGTGTGTTAGATGGATTAAAAGCCCTTACACGCCGTGATTTTAGCATATTAGAACGCAACGGAAAAGTTATAGCCACAACCCAAGCAGGACTTTTGAACACAAAAGTTTTTGCGGTAGAAGATTTCGTGCAATCTGCTGCTAATAGCCAAACTGTAAAAGGCTATCAATATTTTAAAGCCTTCAACAATGGTATATGCGAATATATAATATATGTATGCGGCGAAGAGGAAGAGGCGTATATGCAAGGCAAGCTCGCCGCCTTTCAAATTGAAGGGCTAATAGTTGCATACAAAGAGCGTTTTAGCCGCAGCAATTTCATAAAAAATTTGCTGCTTGACAATCTTCTTTTGGTAGACATTCACGCCCATGCAAAAAAACTTTCAATAGAAGCGTCTGTACGCCGTGCTGTATACCTTTTTGAGGTGACAGACGGCGACGAAAATACCGTGAGTCAAAAAATTAAAGACAATTTTATGATAGAGGATAAAGATTTTATTGCAATATTGGACAAGACACATGTCATATTAGTTAAAGAACTGAAAAAATGGGAAGAATCCCAAGAAATAGAAAAATACGCACAAATTGTGTCAGATGCTTTGTCTATGGATGCAGAAAAGCCGGTGCGGGTGGGCATTGGGGTTGCCGCAGACGAACTGCAGCTTATTTCCCGCTCTTATAAAGAAGCTAAAATGGCATTAGAGGTAGGCGAAATTTTTGAAACGGGTCAGATTGTAACAAACTATAAAACTTTGGGTCTTCTCCGCCTTATATACCAGCTTCCAAAGTCTTTATGCAAAATATTTATAGAAGAAGTTCTTGGCAACACTATTGCGGAGAGTTTTGACGAAGAAACCCTCAGCACCATCGATGCCTTTTTTACAAATAACCTAAATGTGTCAGAAGCTGCCCGCCAGCTATTTATACACCGAAACACCTTGGTTTATCGTCTTGACAAATTACAAAAAATAACAGGCCTAGACCTTCGCAGTTTTGACAGTGCTATTATCTTTAAAATAACATTGATGGTCAGCAAATATCTTAAATATAAAGATGCGCACAATATAGCATAAAAAGGGTCTTTTTTGTCAAACGCCAAAAAAACATTGCAAGAAAGTTAAATTTTTGCTTGCATTTTGTGGCGATACTGTGTATAATGTTAAGAATATATTTCAAATTATTAAGTTTTGGGCTAAAATATTAAGCAAATGTTACAGAGTTTGTAACAATTTCAGCAGACAATCTGTTGGTTTCGGGACGAGAGGTTCAGCATGATAAGAATAAACAATGCAACAAAAATATATGAAAATGGCGCAAGAGGCATACAAGACGTTACTTTGACAATAGAAAAAGGCGAGTTCGCTTTCATAGTAGGCTCATCAGGCAGCGGGAAATCTACATTAATAAAACTTTTGCTGCGGGAAATGGATTTGACGGAAGGCGAAATATACGTAAACAACGAAGACATAACCTTTTACGGCAAAAAAGAAATACCCTTTTTGCGCCGCAAAATGGGCGTTGTTTTTCAAGATTTTAGGCTATTGCCCACAAAAACTGTTTATGAAAATGTTGCCTTTGCTATGCAGATAACAGACGCTTCCAGCCGTGAAATACGAAGGAATGTGCCAATGGTGCTATCCATGGTAGGCTTGCAAAAAAAGTCAAAGGCGTATCCGGACCAGCTTTCGGGAGGCGAGCAACAACGCTGTGCTTTGGCACGTGCTATTGTAAACAACCCCCCAATACTTTTATGCGACGAGCCAACAGGCAACCTAGACCCCGACACAGCATGGGATATAATGAATCTTTTAGACGAAATTAATTCCCGAGGCACCACCGTTGTTATGGCAACCCATGCTTGGGATGTGGTGGATGCCATGAAAAAACGCGTTATAGCCATGAAAAACGGCTTTGTAGTGCGGGATGTGGAAAGAGGCGGTTATAGCAATGAAAACTACCAAGACTAGCACAAATAAAAATAAATCAAAATCGAATAATGCCGCTTCATCATTGAAGCTCCGCAACTTACGTTACTATCTATCACAGACAACAAAAAGCCTGTGGCGAAACAAGCTGATGTCGCTGTCGTCAATAATGACCGTGGCTGCATGTATGATTATGATTATCATTTCTTTTACAGCCACCTCTAATGTCCGTTTGTTTTTAGACCATCTTGAAAATACAGCGGGCATGACGGTGCATTTGGATGACGAACTTACCGATGCTCAAAGACAAGTAGTAATACAAAGTGTGTTGATGGTCAGCAATGTAGCAAATGTGCGGCTAGTAGACCCCGAAGAAGCATTGTTAAACATGCAGGAACAATTTGGATTCGTTGTGGGTGCTTTGATGGACGAAAATCCTCTTGGGTATTCGCTAATTACAGATATTTACGACCTTCGGCTTCAAGACGAAACCATAGAGCAAATAAGCACAATTTTTGGTGTATATTCCATAGACGCTTCGGCAGACCTAACAGATGCTTTTATACGCATAAATAACGGCATGGCTATTGTTGGACTGGCTCTTATAGCACTATTTGGAATTTTTTCTATCATCATCATTACAAACACAATAAAGCTGACTGTGAACAATAGGCGCAACGAAATTATTATTATGAAGTACGTGGGTGCAACAGATTGGTTTATACGCTGGCCTTTCATTATAGAAGGTATATTAATAGGTGTTTTGGGTGGAATTATACCGCTTGTTATAACATGGTTTACCTATGATGGGATTATTAGCTCACTTACTGGCAACGAGTTGTCTGGCGCACTTTTGGGCGGTTTTCCGTTTAGAACCACCGCAGAAATCTTCCCAATACTAATACCCATAGTGGTTTTAATGGGGGCAAGCATAGGGGTTTTGGGTTCTGCATCATCAATGCGAAAACATCTTAATGTATAATATTGTTTCAAAAATTGTTTCAAAACCTAAAAAGGAGTTGTATTGTATGAGTCGAAGTAGAACATTAAAAAATATTGTTTTTGGATTAATTTTGGGCGGGCTGTTTTTAGGTGCTATGATTATTGGCGGTGATGCCCAAGCAAGAAGTATTGCAGACATGAACCGCCAGCAGCAAGAAATGCGTGACGAAAGAGATTATCTTCGTGCGAGACTTTTGGAAGCTCAATCAGAACAGCAACATGCCCTTTCAGAAATGCTTATATTAGAATTAGAGCTTTTTGAGGTGTCAAGTGAGTTTGCAGTAGCGTATGACTCTCTTCGTTATTTCGAAGAATTATTAGCACAAACAGAAGCCGAGCTTGAATTAGCAGAAGCTCAAAGAGCAGACCGTCTTGAAATTTTAGGTGCGCGCATCCGCTTTTTACACCAGAACAACAGACTTTCATACATAGAGCTTTTGCTTACCAGCCAAAGCCTTACGGAGTTTGCAAACAACCGTGAGCATTTCCGCAGAATTTTAGAGCACGACCAAGAAATTATAGAGGCTTTGGAAATCCTTGAGCAAGAAATCGCTCAAAAACGTGATGAAATTGACGCACAGCGTTTTGCAATACAAATGCATACAGAAGAGCTTGCAATGACTTTGGCGGAGCTAGAAGCAGTTATGGCTGTGCGTGCCATCCGCATTGAAGAGTTGGAAGCCAATGAAGTATACTATCAACAGCTTATGGCTATGAAAGATGCCGACATTGCTGCCGTTACCCGTGATATTAATATTGCGCAGGCCGAGGCGGACCGTGTTTTAGCACAACAAGCAATAGCTGCATTAAATGCAAATATCACTCGTAATGCAAATTCTGACATGCATTGGCCGGTTGCTCGTGCGCCTTTTATAAGCTCTGGTTATGGCTGGCGTCAACGCCCAATAGGCTCTGGTACAGAATTCCACACAGGAATTGACTTGCCCGCACCTTTTAATACACCCATTTTGGCGGCAGATGATGGTGTCGTAACCTTTGCAGGGTGGCGTAATGGTTACGGAAACACTATTGTAATATACCACGGTGGCGGTATATCTACTCTTTATGCTCATATTCGTACAGGCGGTATATTGGTAAGTGTTGGTCAAACAGTAACCCGTGGTCAACATATTGCTGGTGTAGGTTCTACGGGACTTTCCACAGGCAACCATCTCCACTTTGAAGTATTGCGAAACGGTAACCATATTAACCCGATGCCGTTTTTACAATAATATCATACGGAAATTTGTGACGGCACAATATGTGCCGTCATTTTAATATTGCACCACAAACAAAAATAATGTATAATAGCTTGTAAACAGAAATAGACTTGCATATGCGCAAAACATCACAAGCAGTAAGGAGAGATTTTATATGAGTGGTAAAATGAATTATATTTTAGGCATAATATCAGGTTTGGCATTGGCGGTGGTCTTTTGGATAGCTATTGTTGCGTTTTCTCCAGAACAGCCAATAGCAGGAAATGCGTCCGCCGGCATTACTTCCACAGGTAATATAGACGGGTCATCCATCTCGCACAAACTTAATCACATCCATCAAATAATTAATACGCATTATATTGGCGACTTTGATTTAGAGCACGCCATAGACCTTATGTTTTCAGGTTTTGTGTACGGTGTTGGTGACCCATATACTGCATATATGTCCATTGATGCCTTTAATACTTTTAGAGAAACAAGTGAAGGTACATTTGTAGGCATTGGTGTAAGCATTACAACGGACTTACAAAGCGGACGAATTTTAGTAATTTCTCCTTTTGAAGGCAGTCCCGCCTTTAATGCAGGCATTTTACCTGGCGACAAAATCATACGTGTTGACGGCACGGAGGTTTTTGGTGGCGACGGCGTAAACGAAGCTGTACGAATGATGCGCGGCGAAGAAGGAACACTGGTTACCGTAACCATTTTTAGGCAGTCCGATGGAACAACCTTTGACGTACCCATCATACGTGAGTTAATACAAATAGAAACCGTGCGCTCACGTGTAATAGACGACAACATTGGCTATATTCGCATTTCGCAATTTGACCGCATGACATACGAACAATTCCGCAATGCCTATAACCGACTTATGGAGCAAAACATAACAGGACTTGTAATAGACGTACGAAACAATCCTGGCGGTCTTTTGGATGTGGTGGCAAATATCGCTAATATAATTGTACCTGAGGGCATTATAACTTACACCGAATACGCCGACGGCAGCAGAGAGTATCTGCGCTCCGACAGCCGCCAAATAGAAATTCCGTTAGTGGTGCTGATTAACGGCAATTCCGCCTCTGCATCGGAAATTTTGGCAGGGG
>WRBU01000003.1 GCA_009784355.1 Defluviitaleaceae bacterium | reverse complement strand
GCAATTTTTAGGCTTGGACAAATGCAAGTCTGCTAGAACACCCGAAAAGAGTATTCGCTACTTCTTTCGGGTGTTTTTTTGTTTTTTACGGCCATATTGACGAAAGTATAAAGAAAAGATTAGAAGTCCCGTTGATGCAATTATAACAAAAGAAGCTATCAAGGCATTCATGCGAAAACCCCCTTTATTCATCTTATGTATATCGGGATTATTGTGAAACTTGACAGCATTGCAAATTTTGTGTTAAAGTTATCAAAGATACTTTGGAGGTGTTTTTTTGACGCAATATATTATTAATAGACTTGAAAAGAACGCAAAGGATGCGCAGTTGCGCAAACAATACGGCTTGGCAAGCGGCATTATTGGTATTTTCTTAAATTTTCTCTTGTTTGTGATAAAATTGGTGGTTGGGCTTTTTTTGGGGTCTGTTGCAATTATGGCGGACGCTGTCAATAATCTTATGGATTCCGCTTCGTCAATTATCACAATAGTAGGCTTTAAAATTTCCGCAAAACCAGCAGACAAGGAACACCCTTTTGGACACGGGCGTTTAGAAGATGTTGTTGGCTTAATTATTGCTATTTTAATAATTTTTGTAGGACTTGAATTTGCACGAAGTTCTTTTGATAGAATTTTAAATCCTGAAGATATTAACTTTTCGTGGCTTTCTATTGCTTTGCTTTCATTTAGCTTCTTTGTAAAATTGTGGATGTATGGATTTAATAAAAAAATTGGGCGTAGGATAAAATCTAACCCACTTTTAGCAGTTGCCACAGATTCTCGTAATGATTGTATTATTTCTATATTTACTGTTAGTTCTTTAATTGTTGCCTATTATTTTGACATTCATGTGGATGGTGTTGCAGGGATTTTAGTTTCGTTATTTTTTATTTACTCTGGTTACAAAGCGGCACATGGGGCTGTTTCCTCTATACTGGGCAAACCTGCAAATAAGGAATTGGCAGATAGTATAAAGGAAATTGTTTTGGGATATGATGGCATTATTGGTGTACACGACCTTGCCATACATGAATATGGCATGGCAAAGCTGGTGGCAACCATACATGTAGAGATGGATATGGAGAAAACCCTTGGAAACGCCCATGATATTGCTGACAAGGCGGCAAAAGATGTGCTTGACAAGCTATCGGTTGACCTAACCATGCATCTTGACCCAATAGATGTAAATTGCCCGCATCTGGGCTTGTTAAAAGATTTAACAAGGGCGTATATTGCAGCTAATTGCAATGATAGCGATGCACACGAATTTAGAATATCCGGCACTGCTCCAAAATTACAATTAATTTTCGATTTGCAGCTGCCCTACGGAAAGCCTCAATCTGATATTGACGCATTATTAAGTGGGCTGGATAACGAAATTTCAAAGCATATGCAGGATGTAGAAATTGTCGCCAACGTGGAGTATGGATATATAGAAACAGAGTAGTTCGGCAATGTAATTTTGCTACGCAAATTTTGTCTTGCAAAAATCGCGTCAAAATGTTACAATGTTCTAAAATACACCTAATTTTTAGGAGGAGAAAGAATGTCAGAAAGATTTGTTTTGGTAAAAAGAGGATACGACACCGAGGCAGTGGATTATTATGTAACTGCCCTTGAAACTCAAATTGATAATTACCGTGAAAAGGACAGGGCTATAAACAACGCTATTGTAAGTGCCCAACAAGCGGCAGACAGCATCATTTTAAATGCAAAAAACCAAGGGCGTATTATACGTGAAAATACCGTAAAGCAACTTACAGACATTGCATTGTCAGTGGGGACGCAAAAGCAATTACTTGAAGATTTTGTGAACGAATATAATAATGTAGTGTCAAAATATTTAAAATTGACCGACAACGAAGACTTTAAAGTAATTGCAGAAAAAATCAATGCTCTCGAAAGCTATCTGTCAGACTTCTCTGATGAGGTTGTTGAGGATTTAGAAATTGAAAGCCGTGTAGTCGTGCCGTCGAGTCCGTCTAGCGACGAAGTTTAGGAGTTGTGTGAATTTGCGTAAAAAAATATCACGCCTTTTGGCGTTGTCTTTTGTTTTCATCATTCTTTTTGGTAAGCAAAAAAGTTTTGCCGCACCTCAAAATACTTTTGATGGTTTTGTGCGGGTTGGGTTGGAGCAACACTTTTTACAACGCCCTCATATAAATGTTTATTCTCCTCATATTGAAGTCGGCATTTTTATGGATGGGGACTTTTTTGTGATGCATGAATTCTTTACCAATTCACATTTCACCATTATGCCGCATCAAAGCCATGTTGGGCTGTCAACAAACGGTGAGTTTTTATTTGTGCTTGACCACGATGCTTTTGCTTTGCAATTACGCTCCGTATGCGGCATAACAAATCTTGGTGTTCGGCAATATCGCGGCATTATTGAATTTGGACGCTTTGGCGGTGGTGGTGTTACTGCAGTCAATATAGTCCACATGGACGAGTATTTATTTAGTGTTGTGCCTTCTGAAATGCCCGCAATGTGGCATATGGAAGCATTAAAGGCGCAAGTGGTTGCCGCCCGCACTTTTGCAATGAACCGTATAACAAATTCCCCCCGCACGCCGCATTACCAGCTTTGCGATACCGTCTTCTCTCAAGTATATTCTGGGGTATCGCGGGAACACGAACGTACAAATTACGCTGTGCTTGCAACTTCGGGGCTTGTTTTGACGCACAACGGACGCTTTATTACTGCCGCATTTTCCTCTTGTGCCGGCGGATATACCGCAAATAGTGAGGATGTTTGGGTTTCTGGGTTGCCGTATTTGCGGGCTGTGCAAGAACTTTACCCATCCGAGCAAGTGCCTTGGGAGCGAACAATCACTCACAGCCAATTACAGCAATTACTCACCGCATCAGGAAGGAGTGTCGGCACAATAACATCGGTAGAGCTTCACAAAAATAATGTTGGGCGTGTAATGCAGTTTAGGATAATAGGAACAAATGGTGTACATACTTTGGAAAGAGAAGCGATACGCAGTTTCTTCGGCTCTTTGGAAATTGGCGGCGGGTCGCTCCGCAGCCGCATTTTTACAATACAAAACAATCAAAACAATGCATCCGAACCTTTCGCTCATTACATACTTTCATCAAGCGGTGTAACTCAAGGATTTTTACAAAATATTACAATAATGACGGCTCTTGGCTCTACTTTTTTACCTAATGCATCAAGTATTATTACAGCCCATGGTATACAAAATATTCCAAATGCCACTCAAAGCACTCAGCCAAACATCGTTAGTACCACTGATTATAGCTTCACTTTGGTTGGGCGTGGTTTTGGACATGGGGTTGGAATGTCCCAATGGGGTGCAAGGGCTATGGCAGAAAATGGACATAGCTTTGTTAGTATTTTATTGCATTATTACACAGATGTTGAAATGATAAATATACATTAGGAGAAATGACGTGAACAAAAGTGATTTTTATTATGAATTACCAAAGGAGTTAATTGCTCAAACACCGCTTGCCGACCGCCAAACATCTCGTTTATTGACTTTGGATAAGTTAAACGGCAAAATAAGCCACGGTATATTCACAGATATTCTGGATATTTTTAATTCTGGGGATTGTTTGGTGATAAATAATACCAAGGTTATTCCTGCACGGCTTTTTGGGCAGAATAAAGACAAGGCTGTTGAGATTTTGCTTCTTAACAATAAAGGCGGCGATATTTGGGAAGTTTTAGTAAAACCCGGAAAATACGCCCGCAATGGCGACAAAATAACTTTTGGTGAAATTTTAAATGGTGAAATTGTAAATGTATTGGAAGACGGCAATCGTTTGATAAAATTTGAGTATAACGGAATTTTTGAAGAAATTTTAGATGCTCTTGGCGAAATGCCTTTGCCGCCTTATATCATGGAAAAACTCGAAGATAAAGACCGCTACCAAACCGTTTATGCCGCCGAGCCGGGCTCTGCCGCCGCACCAACGGCAGGACTGCATTTTACACACGAACTTATCAACTCTCTTGTGGAAAAGGGCGTGAAAATTGCGAATGTAACACTTCATGTTGGCTTGGGGACTTTTCGCCCAGTAAAAACTGACCGCATAGAAGACCATGAGATGCATTCAGAATTTTTTGTGCTTGAACCTTTGCAAGCTGATATTATTAACACTTGCCGCAAGACTGGAGGGCGTATTGTAGCTGTAGGCACCACATCTGTACGAACCTTGGAATCTTGCGCAGATGACTTGGGTATTTTACACCCAAACAGCGGCTATACAGCAAAATTTATCTATCCCGGCTATAAATTTAATGCCATAGATGCCCTTATAACAAATTTTCATTTGCCGGAATCAACACTTATTATGCTGGTTTCCGCCCTTGCTGGACGTGAAAATGTTTTAAATGCTTACAATCAAGCCATTGCAGAGCGTTACCGTTTTTTTAGTTTTGGGGATGCGATGCTGATAGTTTAATGTGTTTTAAGGACGTGTTGAAAATTCATAAAATTCGAGCGAGGACTCTTGATTTTGTAACGCAAAATCAAGGAAGCCGAGCGGTTGCGTAGCAACCACAGCGAGAATTTCCACATTAATCAACACGCTCTTTAATGGAGGATAGAATGGGGATTTTTAAAAAAATAGTTAGCGGGCTGGCAAAAACCCGACAAAATATCGCAAATTCTGTTGGAAATGTGTTTAAAGCCTTTTCCAAAGTGGATGAAGAGTTGTTTGAAGAGCTGGAAGAAGCCCTCATTTTAGCGGACTGCGGTGTAGTGGCTTCAACGCAAATTGTGGAGAAATTACGCCAAAAGGTTAAAAGTGAAAAGTTGTCCGACCCAGAGGATGTACGAAGTGCCATGATTGAAATTATTGCTCAAACTATGGGTGAAGCTGCATCTGACACAGACCGCCAAATCCCCTACCCTGCCGTAATTTTAGTTATTGGGGTGAACGGAGTTGGCAAGACTACGACCATTGGGAAGCTCGCGACAAATTTTGTTGCTGGCGGGTCAAATGTTGTGCTGGCGGCGGCTGACACTTTTCGTGCGGCGGCTATCGACCAATTAGAGGTTTGGGCAGGACGTGCAAACTGCACCATTATTAAACATCAAGAAAATTCCGACCCTGCCGCCGTTGTGTTTGATGCTTGTGTTGCTGCAAAATCCCGCCAAGCTGATGTTTTAATTGTTGACACCGCAGGAAGGCTTCATAACAAAAAAAATCTTATGGCAGAGCTTGAAAAAATATCACGTGTAGTTAATCGAGAATTTCCAAATACTCACCGAGAAACATTTTTGGTGCTGGATGCCACCACGGGGCAAAACGCACTTTCACAAGCAAAAACATTCTCAGAGATTGCAGACATTACGGGTATTGTATTGACTAAGCTAGACGGAACGGCAAAAGGCGGAATTGTGCTTGCTATTGCCGCAGAGCTTGATATTCCTGTTCGGTATATTGGCGTTGGCGAAGGGCAAGATGATTTGCAACCCTTTGATGCTAATGCTTTTGCAAAAGGATTATTTTTTGATAATACAGATGAATAACAACTGACAATGGCGCATAACCCCGCTTGGAGTGTTTTTAAACGTCAAAATGCCTCAATTTGCGTTTGAAAGCACTGGAAGCGGATGGTTATGCACCATTGTCAACTCAAAAGGGAGTAGCCGATGGTGTCTATCACCATTGCCGACATTCGTCATTACGGCTTTTTGCCCGGGTGCGGCTTACTTTTAAAAAGGTAGCGCAAGACTTTTGACCCAATACCAGCGTATAAAATACGGGGTCATTTGCTTGCGTTTTTTGTATAGCCCCGTGCAAAGGAGAATTTAATGACGACTGTTCTTAATTTTGGGCTATTAATTGTGGGCTTTGTGGTGTTAATTCAAAGTGCCAAATGGTTTGTTGATGCCAGCGTAAATATCGCAATAAAATTGAATATACCCCGCATTGTGGTAGGGCTCACTATAATGGCAATGGGTACATCTGCGCCAGAAGCGGTCATTTCTGCTTCCGCTGCAATTAGCGGCAGCGGAGACCTTGCTGTTGCAAACGCTATTGGCGCAAATATTTTTAACCTGCTCTTTATTGTGGGTATTTGCACGCTAATTTTCCCAATAAATGTTAATATGAAAGTGATTTTGCGGGACTATTGGGTGTCTGTAGCTGCTACTATTTTTTTACTTGTTGGTGTTATTTTTTGGGGAGATGTCATCCCCCGCTACGCTTCCATAATACTTTTAACTGCTTTTGCCGTATATTTATATATAGTGGTGCGTACGGCAATGAAAAACCGCTGCGCCCAAACCGAAGCACATGAGCAATTTCAACCAAACCAAAAGCCTTTGTGGCGTAGTATTGTAATGGCAGTTATAAGCATTGCTTTAATACTGGGCGGTGGTCAACTCACCGTATATTCTGCGACAGAAATAGCAACTACCATCGGAATTTCTGAGCGTATTATTGGTCTTACAGTAGTTGCTATGGGGACATCCCTTCCAGAGCTAGTTACTACCATAATCGCTTGCAAACGGGGCGAGGGTGAGTTTGCTTTGGGGTTTATTATAGGTTCAAGCGTATTTAATATTATGTTTGTCTTGGGTATTGCGGGTATTATTTCGCCGCTGGGCATAGAGCCAAGTGTGCTATTTGACCTTGCTATTTTGACCATTGGAACGCTGGCTTTTTATCCCATGGCGAAATCTGGCAGCCGAATAGTCCGCAAAGAGGGACTTTTAATGACATTAATGTATGCGGCGTATATGACTTGGATTTTGATGCAATAACCTATTGCAAAGCTAGGATATTTTTGATATAATATAGAGACGAACAGTGTTCGTTTTATAGGGGGTTGCAAAATGAGTGAAACAAAAAGCGGTGCCGCAGGAGTTATGAAAGCTGTTGCAGAAGGTTCTGGAAGGCTTGTTAAAACTGCAAAATTAAGCATTAATCTTTCCAGTGAAGAAAGCAAATTAAAGGCAATTTATTTAGATATTGGCAAAAGCGTGCATGAAATTTACAAACACGGCGGTGGTCTTGGTGAAATTTTTGATGCAAAGTATCAACAGATTTTAGAAAGCGAAGCAAAAATTTCGGATATCAAGAGCCGAATTGAAGTTGCCAAAGGCATTGTTACTTGCCCAAAATGTGAAACCAATACAAAACGTGGGTCGGCTTTTTGTCCAAAATGCGGTGAAAATTTGTCAGGCGAAGAAATTGTACAGGATTTTTCGCCGCCAATTATTGAAGAAGTAATTTTAGAAGCCGTTCCACAAACGCAAGTAGCACCCCAAAATATAGGCAAGATTTGTAATTTGTGCTCGTATGAAAATGACGCAACAGAGCGTTATTGCCTTTCATGCGGAAGGGTGTTGTAGGAGGTAATCATGGATAACGAAATTAAAAATTTTTTGCAATATATATTTGAAATTATCGAAGGTCTTGAAAGAGATGCGGGCGAAACCGATTTTTTGGTTTGTTCAAATTGCGCAACTACATACAGCGGCTTTAAAAAAAGCGGCAAAATGGGTTGCGCTGTTTGCTATACTGCTTTTGGCGAACAAATTACCCAAGCCCTTAAAAACATACATTCAAGCAGTGTTCATACGGGTAAAATTCCAAATAGTAAAAATAACAGGTTTTCCGAACTTATAACTCAGCGTGAACTCAATGAAAATAGACTATTGCTGAAAAAGGCAATAGAAGCAGAAAACTACGAAGATGCTGCACGTTATCGTGATATAATTAACGATTTGCAATCAGGAATAAAAGAAAGTTAAAAAAGCCGCATTGCTACTTCTAATAGCAGCAATGCAAAATTGCAACGAGGTGAAAAAATGCAGAAATGGTATGAAAAAAACGATGTGGACCTTGGCGTAATTATTTCATCAAGGGTACGGCTTGCACGTAATTTAGTTAATATACCTTTCCCTTCTCGCATGAGCGATGCCGAAGCTGGTGACGTTATGGAGGAAATCAAAGCAAGTGTTTTTTGCGAAAGCAATATTGATAAAATATCTCATAACGGCTTGTTATTTTTGGATTTAGCACATATTAGTGAACTTGATAAAAACGTCCTTGCCGAACGGCATGTTGTAAGTCCCGCTATGGCACAAAACCACAGCCTTTCATGCGGTCTTATTTATAATAATTCCGAGAATCTTTCCATAATGATAAACGAAGAAGACCATATACGTATACAGTCTATTTTTGTAGGCAATGATTTAGATGCGGCGTATGATGCGGCAAGCCAGTTGGATGATATACTTTCATCTGATTTAGACTACGCCTTTAACAATAATTTTGGATACCTCACGTCTTGTCCAACAAATACAGGGACAGGTCTTCGGGCATCGTATATGCTGCATTTGCCTTTACTTGAGTATACGGGACAGCTAAAACGGCTGTCCGAACTCATTACAAAGACGGGCTTTGTAATACGTGGCGCAAACGGTGAAGGCACGGAGCCGCTTGGCAACGTTTATCAAGTGTCCAATCAAGTTACTTTGGGCAAAACCGAAGGTGAGATAATAAACTCACTAAAACAGCTAACCAACCAAATTGTGGACAAAGAAAAACAGCTTCAAGACGGTATTTTAAAGACCATGTCCTCTGATGCTTCTGACAAAGTTTGGAGGGCATACGGTATTTTGTCCCATTGCCGCAAAATTAGTCTTAATGAAGCACGAAGCCATCTTTCAGATATACGTGCAGGGTTTAATATGGGGATTGGACCTATGTCTTCAAACCAAGCAAACCCACTACATTTAAAAAAGACTATTTACGAAATAATGACAAATATCCAGCCGCATAACCTTCAATACATTCTGGGCATTACAAAAGATGCCCGTCAGTTAGATATGATGCGTGCCGACTATTTGCGGCATATTTTTGCAAGGTGATAACGATTTTATGATAAGGAGATAATTGAAATGCAATCAAAATTTACACAAAAAGCACAAGAAGTTTTAAATAATTCAGGGCACTCAGCACAACATTTGGGGCATGACTATATTGGTACGGAACATTTACTTTTAGGTTTGGCTCGTACACAAAATTCTGTGTCGCAAAAGGTTTTGGAGTCGCAAGGTGCGACCGCCGAAGCGATAGAGCGCAAAATTATAGAAATTTTGGGAAATGATAGCAAAACTGACGGCAAAAGCAAAAAACCTCAGGGATACACTCCACGCACAAAACGTATTCTGGAGCAATCTTATGCTGAATCGCAAAAAATGAATGCAAATTATATTGGTACAGAGCATTTGCTTTTGGCATTGTTGCGGGAACGCGACTCCCTTGGTGTACAGCTTCTTATGTCTATAGGTGTGGATATTCAAAAAACACATAACGACATAATGGTTATGCTAAACGAATTTGGAGCAAGTCCGCAAAATCAACAGATGCACGCAACTCACCCTCTGCCGCATTTTCCACATGCTCACGCTCCACAGCAAAAAAAACCAAGCAATTCAAACACCCCTACCCTTGACCAATTTAGCCGTGATTTTAATAAGCTGGCTGCAGAGCAAAAATTTGACCCTATCGTTGGTCGTGAAAAGGAAATAGAGCGTGTTGTGCAAATACTATCCCGCCGCTCCAAAAATAACCCTTGTCTTGTTGGCGACCCTGGGGTTGGCAAAACCGCAATCGCAGAGGGGCTTGCTCAAAAAATTATTGCAGGGGATATTCCGGAAACTTTGAAAGACAAACGCATTGTTTCACTTGATTTGGCGGCAATGGTAGCTGGCAGTAAATATCGAGGCGAATTTGAAGAGCGGATTAAAAAGGTTATAAAGGAAGTTATTCAGGCAGGCAATGTTATTCTTTTTATGGACGAAATCCATACAATAATAGGTGCAGGAAGTGCCGAGGGCTCTCTTGATGCCTCAAATATTATGAAGCCCTCACTTTCCCGAGGCGAATTGCAGCTTATTGGCACTACCACCATGGACGAATACCGCAAATACATTGAAAAAGACGCTGCATTAGAGCGACGCTTTGCTCCTGTTATGGTGGACGAGCCAACAGAAGAAGAAGCCGTTGCAATGCTTATGGGGTTGAGAGATAAATACGAAGCTCATCATAGCGTGCAAATTACAGAAGATGCCATCAAATCTTCCGTGCGCCTTGCGGCTCGCTACATAAGCGACAGATTTTTACCCGACAAAGCTATAGACCTTTTGGACGAAGCCGCAAGCAAGGTGCGTCTAAAAAATTACACCACGCCGCCAGAGCTCAAGGAAATAGAAAATCAACTAACTTCTTTGGAGCAAGAAAAAGAGGAAGCTGTAAAATCGCAAAATTTTGAACAAGCGGCGAAGGTGAAAACCAAGCAAGAAAAATTGCGTACAAAATTAGAAAAAGAACGTACAAAGTGGACAAAGGTAAAAAATTCTGCTGTGCAAATTGTGTCCGAAGATGATATTGCGGAAATTGTCGCTACGTGGACAGGGATGCCCGTAACTAAATTAAAGGAAGACGAAAGCAGCCGCTTAATGAACATGGAAGAAGAAATTCATAGGCGGCTCATTGGTCAGCACGAAGCCGTGACCGCTGTTTCAAAAGCAATTCGGCGTGGTCGTGTGGGTCTTAAAGACCCAAAACGTCCAACTGGTTCATTTTTGTTTTTAGGCCCTACGGGGGTAGGCAAAACCGAGCTTGCACGAAGCCTTGCAGAGGTGCTTTTTGGGCATGAGGACGCTATGATACGCATTGACATGAGCGAATACATGGAAAAGCACAGCGTGTCCAAATTAATAGGTTCGCCGCCCGGTTATGTGGGTCATGGCGATGGCGGGCAATTAAGCGAAAAAATTAGGCGTAAACCGTATTCTGTTGTGTTGTTTGATGAGGTGGAAAAAGCCCTCCCTGATGTATTTAACATCCTGTTACAAGTGCTTGATGACGGGCATATCACCGACAGCCAAGGGCGCAAGGTGGACTTTAAAAATACCGTCATTATAATGACAAGTAATGTGGGGGCCCGCAATATTGTTAATCCTAAAAAGCTAGGCTTTAATGTGGCAAAAGAAGAGGACACAAAACATAAAGAAATGAAGCAAGACATTATGGAAGAAGTCAAACGAATTTTTAAACCCGAATTTTTAAACCGCATTGACGATATAATCACCTTTACACAGCTTGGCAAGGAAGAAATTGCAAAAATTGCCCGAATTATGATGGAAGAAACTGCAAAGCGTGTAAAAGAAACAATGAACATAGAAATCGAAATTACCGATGCTGCTATTGACTATATTGCTGATGCGGGATATGACCCAAATTATGGAGCTAGACCATTACGCCGCGCGATACAGTCAAAGGTAGAGGATGTATGCGCCGAAAAAATCCTTGCAGGCGACATAAAACCCAACCAAAATTTGGTGATAGACACAAAAAATGGCAAAATTTGTATCGATACAAGATAGGGCAAAAGAAATTTCATAAAAAAGCGAAATTTTCGTAGATTAATGCTTGACAAATGTTTCTAAATGCTGTATTTTAATATGCAAGGGTATTTTGGCTGATATGTTGCTTCAAAAGCAATATTACCAACTGATACTAATTCAATTTAATACATGGGTTTTAAATTGAATTAGTATGACAAAAACCAAAAATATAATTTTGAAAATTCCAAGGAGGAAACACAAATGAACAAAGCTGAATTAGTAACTGCTATCGCTACAAAAGCAGACATCACAAAAAAGGATGCTGAAAAGGTTCTTCAATCTTTTGTTGATGTTGTAACTGATGAACTTGCAAAGGGCGGTAAAGTGCAGCTTGTTGGCTTCGGCACTTTTGATGTAGCAGACAGAAAAGCTCGTGAAGGCAGAAACCCACAAACTGGCAATCCAATGACTATTCCTGCAAGCAAAGCTCCACGCTTTAAAGTAGGCAAGGCTCTTAAAGATGCTGTGAATAAGTAATTTTTTACAAAGACATCCTGTGGGTGTCTTTTTTTTGTTTTTGGAAAAGCTAATACTAATTCTACATTAAGACCTATTGTTTTAGGGGGCGACCCAAAACGCCGAACAAGGCGTTTTGGGTCTGAAAAAGAATAGAATTTTAATCAGGATTAGCATATTAGCGAGGTGATTTTGTGAAAAATTTATTAATTGTGATGGCACTTATTATATTGCCCAATGTATTTATAAATGATGTGGATGTTGGTGGGTTAGATGCCGACGCGGCTTTGATACGGCTTTTTGAGGCTTGCCCTGTACGTAATGAACAAATTATAGTGCTTGCAGGTGACACTCAATACGAATACGCTTTTGCAGATTTTGATGCAGGATGTGGCTTTGATGATGCCATTGAAGAAGCATTGAAATTTAGCGAGCGCACGGGCTTTTTTGCGAAGTTGCGCATGAGGAAAAACCCGCATCATATTGTCGCAGAATATAGTTATTGCACACTAAAAATTGATGGTGTCGTGGCAGAAATTGCAAATAAATTGTATATAAATCCAAAAGATGCAAGCTATTTAATTGTGGATGGCGAATTTAATATAACCAACGAGGTTGACGGGCAAGAACTGGACAAAATCGACCTTACCGAACATATTATTGCAATGTTGGGAAATAAAAAAGGCGGCAAGATTCATGTCGTTTTAAATAAGATTGTTCCAAAAATGCGCAAAGAAGATTTTGAGAAATCCACCCAACTTTTGGGCAGCTTCACCACCCCTTTTGATGCCACAAACCCTAGCAGAGCAAAAAATATCAAAACTGCCAACGGACGGTTAGACAATACTGTAATACTGCCAAAAGAGGTTATGTCATCATGTGCCGTCTTTAAACCCCGCAATGAAGCAAATGGATATGTTTCGGCAGGGCAAATTGTGCATGGGTTGCCTGATGTAGGTATTGGCGGCGGCATTTGCCAAATAACCAGCACCCTTTATATGGCGGCATTATATGCCGAAATGGGTATTGTAGAGCGTAAAAATCACAGCCTTATGGTTAGCTACATGTCGCCTGCGACAGATGCCACCATTGCCGAAGGGGCGATAGACCTTAAAATTAAAAACGAATCCGAATATCCTATGATTATACAATCCATACTAACCAACCACAGTCACACCATAAACATTTTTGGGCATGAAAGCCGTTCTGCAGATAGGCATGTTCATTTTGAGTATAATCTAATAGAAACTACCCCGCCTGAGGTAAAAATTATAGAAACCCCCGAGTTGCCGTACGGCATTACACAAATTGCACACCAAGGCGCGGATGGCGCAAAATACGAGCTTTACAAAATTATAACCCAAAGCGGACACGACGAGAAGCGGGTAAAAATAAATACATCTGTATATCGCCCCATACCACGCATTGTACACACAGGGTTACAAATAGGTACTTTAAAAGAAAACGGGACTACACAATAACAGTCCCGTTTAATTATACTATTCTGCATTTAAAAACACACATAAAATCGCAGGATTTTTGTTCCAGACCTAGGAAGCGACGACGACGCAAGCCCGAAGGCTTGTTAGGAGAAGCTGACGACGGACTGGGAGAAAAAGACAAGATTTTAAAGTGTTTTTAATTGCAGGATAGTATTACATTTAGAATGTTGTGGTGCATCAAACGTCATTCTTTTCTCCGCTCTGCTTTTTAGCATTTTTGCTTTCGCCATCCAAAGCCGACTCTGCATGTGTTGGGCCGCCCTTTGCTTTTTGTTTTCTAACCTCTTTGGGGTCAATTTGACTGTCTTTTGCCATAATCAAGACCGCTCCTTTCTTCAAAAAATATCAATTTTCTAGCTCATATATTGATATTGTGTGAAGATAGGATTGTTTTATACTGTTTTTGTGTGATTTTAGGTCAACATCAACTGGGCAATGCCCACAAAATATTGAGATTCCCTTATCATATGTTGTATTACAGATTTAGAGGCTTGGCTTGCAGAAACTGCACGGCTGTTTTGGAGCATTTCACCCATAAGTTCAATAAAATTTTCGCTTTGCTTTGTGCATCGTCTAATTAAGTCGTACATTTGAACTTTCAGTCCTCTGCTAACAGCACCTTTTGAGCGGTTGACGCTTTCTATATATTTTGCTGCCTCTGCATTCATTTGGCTCAATTCAATGCCAAATCGTTCCAGTGCTTGGACATATTGGGGTTCTAAATTGGGTGTGACCACAGGAATTAAGCCAGCATGGTCAGCTTCTTGATGCTTCCAAAATTCGGCTTCGTCTAAAGCTCTCAATATATTTTGCGCCCCGTAATAAAATTGCATACAACACCTCAAATTATTAAGTTTATAGAGTGTATGCTAAAATAGGGGTGTTTTAACACTCATCCATTGTGGTTTTAACAATCGCAACAAGTGCCGCAACTATGTTATCCAAATGCATAGACGGGATATTATTTTTGCTTAATACTTGTGAGGGTAAGTAAGGTATGTGTACAAATCCAACCTTCATTTGAAACCGCTTTTGACTGGCATAATGCAAGCCAGCATACATAATGTGATTGCACACATACGTACCTGCCGTGTTTGACACAGCCGCAGGTATGCCCTCCTCCATCAAATTTGCAACAATTTTTTTAATTGGCAAAGTGGTAAAATAAGCATCGGGTCCCTCTGCGTAAATTGGTTGGTCTTTGGGCGCAAAGCCTTCGTTGTCGGGGCTATTAGTGTCGTCAATATTAATGGCAATGCGTTCGATGTTAATACTGGTCTTACCTCCCGCTTGTCCAACACAGATAAAGACATCAAATTCGTCCGTATCAAGCACATTATACAACACATCTTTGCTTTTGCCAAACACCACGGGTAAACTTAATTTCCTAATACCAATGTCACAAATCTTGCTTGGCAAGGACATTACCGCCTCCAAAGAGGGATTTATAACTTCCCCGCCAAACGGCTCAAATCCCGCAATTAATATCTTTTTGTTCATTTTGTCTTTCCTCCTACTTTAATTCCCACCCAACTTTTGTTACGCTTTTTTCAAGGGCTATTTGTGCAATTAACCTTTCAACAAGGTCATCTTTGCGTCTGCCGTATGCCACAACTGTCGCTTCTATTTCTACTTTGTTGCCAATTTCATCGGCACTTTCAATTTCGCCAAGCAATAGCTCGGTTTTTGAAAGATTGTTTATAATTACAGAACGAATGTTAAACTCATCTTCCTCGCAGCATGTTACCGAAAGCACGTAGGTGTTTTCTTCATCCCCAAAATTTGCAAAAGGACGAATTTTGTCCGCAATAAGCCGAAAAATCAAATTACTTGCAATTATAATTGCTGTTGCGGCGGCGGCGTAGTGAATGAATCCGCTGCTTACCAAAACTCCAATGGCGGCAGTACACCAAATTGTAGCAGCAGTGCTTAATCCCCTTATATTCAACCCCTCTTTAAAAATGACACCGCCGCACAAAAAGCCAATACCCGTAACAACCTGTGCCGCAATGCGCGTGGTATCTTCAGCACCCATAAGCTGCGAGAACAGCGTAAACAAGCAAGCCCCCATGCTTACTAGCACATTGGTGCGTATGCTTATGCGGTAGCTGGTTATTTGGCGTTCCAGCCCAATAAGAAAACCGAACAAAATAGCACAAGCAACACGTATTAAAAAATCATAAAACTCCATGTTATTAAGCCTCTTTTATCGCTTTTTATTTGCCGTAGCAAGCATCAACTTTATACGGTTAAGCTGGTTTACTTCACTTGCCCCTGGGTCGTAGTCTATCGGCACAATATTTGCCGAAGGGTAGTTGCGCTTTAATTCTTTTATCATCCCTTTGCCTGTTACGTGGTTTGGAAGACACGCAAAGGGTTGAGTGCAGATGATATTGTCC
Organism: Defluviitaleaceae bacterium; assembly: GCA_009784355.1. Lineage (GTDB taxonomy): Bacteria > Bacillota > Clostridia > Lachnospirales > WRAX01 > WRBJ01. Next base: position 1,048 of record WRBU01000003.1, on the reverse strand, counting down.
ACACCATGCTCTAAAAGCTCTATCATTTCTGCTGTCAAAAACCAGCCTTCGCCGCTTGTGTTGCCAAGAGAAAGAAAAGGCTTTGCCATTTCTGCCAGCTCCTCTATGCGCTTTGGCGGATAAAAGCGTTTGCTGGCATCAAGTGCTTTTACCACATGGCGGCGCATACCGTGCAACATATTATTGAGTGTATTAAAAATACGTTTAGTCATATGCGAGCCGCCAAGATGGTTTGCTTTAAAATTATACCCAAAAAATGAGTATGTAAAAAAGTCTAAAAGGTCTGGAACAACAGCCTCGCAACCCTCGTTTTCTAAAAGTGTAACAATATCATTATTAGCTGTGGGGTGGAATTTTACGAGTATCTCCCCCACTACGCCAACTTGGGGCTTTTTTATATCAAGCACAGGTAATGCGTCAAAATCAGCCACAATAGCGTAAATATTAGCTTTATAGCTACTTGCGCTTCCATTTGCAATGTCGTGCTTGCAAATGGTCATCCATTTTTCATACAATGCATTTGCAGAGCCGGCCTCTACTTCATACGGACGTGTTGCGTATAACACACGCATTAGCAAATCCCCGTAAATAAGCCCACGCACCACACGTAATAGTGTTTTGGGCTTAATTTTAAAGCCGGGATGTTTTTCAAGTGAACTAGCAGATATTGAAATACACGGAACATGCCCAAAACCAGCCTTGCGCATAGCACGGCGTATAAAGCCCATGTAATTTGATGCCCGACAGCCGCCGCCTGTTTGCGACATGATGACGGAGGTATTGTTAAGGTCGTATTCCCCGCTTTGCAAGGCTTTTAAAAGTTGCCCTACAACAATAATAGCAGGGTAGCATGTGTCATTATTTACATAGCGCAAACCCAAGTCAACCGCTTCTTTGTCAATGGCGGGCATAATTACCATATTGTACCCGCTTGCACCAAAGGCTGTTTCTATTAGCTCAAAATGTATTGGCGACATTTGCGGGGCGATTATTGTGTGTTTATCTTTCATTTCTTTTGTAAAAAGCACTCGCTCTGCCCTTGCATCTG
>WRBU01000002.1 GCA_009784355.1 Defluviitaleaceae bacterium | reverse complement strand
TTACACCGTGATGCTGCAATAGCTCGTCTAAACTGTCAAACCTACGCATTTGCCCATTATTTTGGCAAACTCTAAAAGGCACGTTAATTAAACTGCTGCCTTCAATTCGGCAAAGTCCAATTCTTAGACCTTCGCAGTTTGGATTAAAAAATCCAATTTCGCTACTATTTCTTCTCATTTGTTGCTGACCACGCAGGGGATTGCCTTGAGTTTGCAAAGACCTGCAATTTCCTACATCTCTAAACGGTGCTTCTGTTTGGTTGTCGCTTGCAAACACGGCCAAAGTACCGATGGAAAGCCCGACGACCAAAGCCGTTGACACCAAAGTGCCGATGATGGTTTTTCTTTTAATTTTCATAATTGCTTCAATCCTCTCTGCGACTGCATTTTTGCTAAAGCCGCTATAAATTAGGGTGCTTACTTTACTTCGTCTTTCTATCATGTTAATGATGGAGGTGGCGTAGGCGGTTTTTGTGTCTATTTTACGCTTGCCAAAATGGCGTACGACCATCTCGTCGCAGGTTAGCTCTAAATCCCTGCCTGCAAGCACGAGCATAACCCATACCATAGGATTAAACCAATGAATACAAACAATGACCACCAATAACATTTTCCACAATGCATCAAAGCGTTTAATGTGGAAATATTCATGTATTAGCACGTGATTTAGGGTTTGTGTGTCCGCTAAATCCATGTTTTTCGGCAAGATTATGCGTGGTTTTAACAAGCCTGTGGTAATAGGTGTTGAAATTGCGTCAGACTGCATTATTGTAATGCTCCGCAACAGCTTATTGTTCGACAGCCAGCCGTCTAAATAAGCATTGTTGTGTATTGCAGTTGCAAAGCGAAGCCTATTGTGGCTTCTAGCCCAACTAATAACAAAAAACACCATCAAAACAACCATGCCAAATAACCAAATTATGGTAATCCACGGGATATTAAAGGCTTGCCGAGCGGAGTGCAAAGCGTTTTCGCTGGGAATAGGAATAAACGCAAAATTTGAAAGGAAATCTTCAAATGTTGTGAGTGTTTGCGGCATTTGCGTTTGGCTTGCAGCAAACCAAGGCAACGAAACAGGTACGATTAGGCGGAAAACTGCCACAGCCCAAAGTGCGAGAAAAGCACCTTTGGGCAGCCTGTTTAGCCCGACAGCCCTAATTACTACAATGGCGGTGATTAAAAGTCCAGCTGAAATACTCATTTGCATTAAAGTCATGGACTACACCTCCTTTGCATTTTCCACAATAGATTTAAGCCTTTCCAGCTCTGCATCAGAAATATTGCCGCCACTTATAAAAGCCGACAAAAACATCTCTGCCGAGCCGTCAAACAGCTTGCCAATAAGCTCTTTTGCCTCATACTGCTGCACTTGCTCCCTTGTTATTATTGGTTTGCAAACAAAGTTGGGTTCGTAGCGTCCTACTGCCCCTTTTTCTAATAGCTTGCCAATAACTGTATAGGTTGTGTTGCGGCTCCAGCCTACTTGCTCTTTCAAAATTTTTGCAAGCTGTGCCGCTGTCATTTCGCCCAAGCTCCACAAAGCCTCCATGACTTTTAGCTCAGAATCATGCACTTTTAACGCCACAATTTCACCTCCAAAATATAACTATTGCAATAGTCAATATCATACTATCACAATAGTCAATCGCTGTCAAGAGTTTTTAAAATTTTTTTAAAAAAGCTCACAACCCCACGAAATCCTAAAAATTCGTGGGGTTGTGAGCTTTTAATTTGATTTGAATTTATTCCGAATGTCTTTTGCTATACAGAGAATGCCTCGAAGCCAAACCCAAGACAGCAAAATATTGTTAATTAAAGGCATGAAAGAAAAGTGAGAACCACGTGCCTCGCCCGAGGGGTGAAAATATCTAATAAGAAATTTTTGCGGAAAGCCGTAGTGATGCGAGTGCATAAATTCACCTATTTCAATTCTCCTAGATAAAAATGACACAATCAAAGCCAAGACTGCTGATACAATAAAAACTGCCCATTTGGCTTTTTTGCTCATAGGTTACGCTCCTGTTTATTTATCAATACCTTAAAACAACCCAGAAATGACACCGCTATTATCAACAGTAATCGCTTCGGCAGAAGGAATTTTAGGAAGGCCGGGCATAGTCATTATTTCGCCGGCAAGTGCAACAATAAAGCCAGCCCCAGCAGAAACCTTGAGGTTGCGGACGGTGATAGTAAAGCCTTCTGGAGCGCAACGAATATTTTTATTATCTGTAAAGCTGGACTGGGTTTTTGCCATGCATATCGGCAAATTGCCAAAACCAAGGGCTTCAAGTTGCTTGGCTTGTTTTTTTGCATCAGGGGTAAGGGCAACAGCCGCCCCACGATAGATGGTTTTCACAATAGCTTCCAGTTTCTTAACAATGGGGGCATCGTCTGTATACGTAAAGTTTATTGCGGGCTTTTGTGCAGCTTCTGCAAGGCGCACTACTTCGTGTGCGAGAGCTTCGCCGCCTTCGCCGCCCTTGCCCCAAACTTCCGACAATGCCACGTTCACGCCAAGCTCACGGCATTTTGCTTCCACCAATGCAAGCTCTTCTTGGGTGTCCGTTGGAAAACGGTTGATGGCAACAACGGCTGGCAAGCCAAAGTTTTTGGTAACATTTTCTACATGGCGCAGAAGGTTCGGCAAGCCTGCCTCCAAAGCGTCTAGGTTTGGCGTAGTAAGCTCCGTTACCTTCATTCCGCCGTGGTATTTTAACGCACGCACCGTAGCAACAATAACCACGGCATCGGGGGATAGTCCTGCCGTGCGGCATTTTATATTAAGGAATTTTTCCGCACCTAAATCTGCGCCGAAGCCCGCTTCGGTAATGGCGTATTCGCCCAGCTTTAACGCCATTTTTGTAGCGGTAACGCTGTTGCAACCGTGGGCAATATTTGCAAAAGGCCCAAGGTGCAAAATAGCTGGCGTTCCTTCAAGAGTCTGAACCAAATTAGGTTTTAAAGCATCTTTTAAAAGGGCAGCCATAGCACCTTGTGCGTTTAAATCTGCCGCAGTAATGGGTGCATCTTCACGGGTATAGCCTACAATAATGCGTCCAAGCCTTGCCTTTAAGTCGTCAAGGTCGCTGGCAAGGCACATTACAGCCATAATTTCACTTGCCACCACAATGTCAAAGCCGTCTTCACGAGGTACGCCATTTGCCTTGCCGCCCAAACCATTGGTCATAAAGCGAAGTTGGCGGTCATTCATATCCACCGCACGCTTCCATGTTATGCGGCGGGTGTCAATTTGCAATTCATTGCCCCAATAAATGTGGTTATCAAGCATTGCGGCGAGCAAGTTGTTTGCCGCACCTATTGCGTGGAAATCCCCTGTAAAATGCAGGTTTATATCTTCCATAGGCACAACTTGGGCATAACCGCCGCCGGTAGCACCGCCTTTTACACCAAAAACAGGACCAAGAGAAGGCTCACGAAGTGCCACAACGGCCTTTTTGCCAATTTTGCGCAAAGCATCTGAAAGCCCGACGGTAGTTGTGCTTTTGCCTTCACCAGCAGGGGTTGGATTTTTTGCTGTAACTAAAATCAGCTTGCCATCAGGTTTGCCTTCAAAGTCGTCCATCAAAGCATAATCAATTTTTGCTTTGTAATTTCCGTACTGTTCCAAATACTTCTCATCCACGCCCAATTTTTCCGCAATAGCAGAGATATGCTGCATGGTTGTTGCCTGCGCAATTTCAATGTCTGACTTGTAGCTCATTTTTTTACCTCCAAAAAATTATTGTAAACCCTGTAATGTTAGGGTTATATCCAAAATTCCATAATACCCGTTGTATTTTACAAATGCGGTGTTGTCGCAAATTGGCAACACGTGTTGAAATTGAAAATCAAGCAGTGCATTGCCGTGATGGTCGATAACACCCCAAACTCCTTCAATACTTGCGCCAATGAATTCAAAACCCCAATATGCATCATCAAAAATGAAGTCGGTAACAAACTCCATATTGTGCATAATCGCAAATTCGCCTAAAAATGCTTCGTCTTCCAAACGATATTCACTGACAAAATTAGGCGTGTATTCCCACTCCCAATATATGCGATTAGTCGAATCTACGGATTGCACAATTATTGACCCGCCTAGTAAGGCGCGTCTTAAATCCGCCAAAACCCAATCGTCAAAGTTGTATTCTGCACCAAAAAGCTCTAAATACATATTTAGCACAGAATTTTCAAAATCATTCAGAGGATGCATACCGATATGTGTGCCATATACAAAAGAGCGCATAGGATTGCCGAATAAACCAAGTGCAATGTCATAAACCCAGCCAGAGCTTCCGCCGCCATGCCCATTGTGATAAATTTCGGTCAAAAGCCCTGTATGGGGGCTTATGCTTGTAACATTCCAAATGTCGGTATCGAAATACAAACCGCAGATACATCGAATAACACGCTCATAAGGCAAATTCGGCAACACACGCCAAACCCAGCCATTTTCCCATTGAACAGGCTCGGGCAAAATAACACGGGAAACACCCGTGCGGACAAATAGAGTGTCCCAAATATCCAAAATTCCGTAATGACCGTTAATTTTTACAACCGCTTTGCTATTGCTTATGAATTGAAAAAAGTCGAAAACAAATTCTGTTACAGGCTGATTATTATGCATCATGGCATATTTACCTGTGCGGTTTGTATTCAAAAAACGCCACTCCCAAGTCCCCATTTGGGTTCGGTGTGCCATTTCGGCAACTGCGACAAATATGGGATAGCCAAAGGCTGTTTGTTGGTTAAAATGCAACCATGCGTCGGTTTCAACATCAAGAGCCTGCCACCCAAGAGCATTGCTGTTAGGGTCAAAAAGCTGCGGTTCGCCAAGGTTAGGGTTGATGTAATGCGCTATGTCGTCGTAGTTAAGTGTTGGTTCTACAAACCAAACAAACCCATTAAAATTATGCAGGCTTGCAAATGGCTCTAAAACCATGCCCACACTCGCATACACGGTTTCTCTAACATTTAAAATACCGTAGTAGCCATTGATTTTTGCAACGGCATTGCCGCTGTCTATGAATTGCAAAAAGTCAAAAACAAAGTTTGTTGCAAGGCGGCTGCCGTATACCATTGCGTATTTTCCCGAGCGTCCACTAATAAAAAACTGCCGCGCCCAATCACCCATCCTTGTAGAATGCGCCCTTTCAACAATAGTTAATGCGGCATAATGCGATGACATATGCCGATTAAAGTAAATAGTTGCGTTGGCTTCGACATCAAAAACATGCCACCCAAAGATACGATGGTTTGGGTCAAAAAGCAAAGGTTCGCCAAGGTTGGGGTCTATGTAATGTTCTATGTCGTTATAGCTAAGCGTTGGCTCGACAAGCCAAACAAGCCCGGCATATGTTCGTGGTGACTCCGGTTGCGGTTGTATGTAGTATACGTATTCGGGTTGTGTTTTTTGGGCAATATGTGCTGTGTCATTTGCATCATTCGCGCCACATGCCGTCAAAATTATAAAAACGCCTATTAATGTGGTCAAATAGAGATACTTCACTGCATCACCCCTCAAAGCTCTTTGCGAAAAAAGATGCATCTTTCTGTTTCCGCAAATCCAAGTTTTAAATGAAAATTAAAGCTGTCAACATTATCCAAAAGGCAGTCGCTTAAAAATTCACGACAACCAATTTTGCGCAAAGCGTCTGAAAGCCCTACGGTATTCGTGCTTTTGACCTCACCAGCAGGAGTTGGATTTATTGCTGTAACTAAAATCAGCTTGCCATCAGGCTTGCCTTCAAAGCATAATCAATTTTCGCTTTGTAATTTCCATACTGTTCCAAATACTTCTCATCCACGCCCAGCTTTTGGGCAATGGCAGAAATGTGTTGCATGGTTGTAGCCTGTGCAATTTCAATGTCTGACTTGTAGCTCATTTTTTTACCTCCAAAAAATTATTGCCGCCTCTAAAATGCGGATTATATAAATAACCTACGGCATATTCGTCCACTCTTCCCGCAATATGCCGTAGCTTACCGAGTCATAATATTCATTATTTACAATTCTAGCTTTACGATAACGCGCTTCTTGCTTCAAGCCTATTTTTTCAGCCACTTTGCACATCCCGACATTGCCGGACCAAGTTGACAACCCTATCCTAACTATTTCAGGCTGGCTATCAAAGACTTGGTCAATCCATTTCTTTAGTGCCTTTGTCGCTATGCCTTTACCCCAATAGTTTTCGTTAAAAATTACTATTCCAATTTCTAGCCAAAATGTTTCTTTGCTTTTCCAATGCCATGTTACAACACCAATTATTTCATCAGTATCAGCGTTGGCTATTATCTTACTATTACCCAAAGGATTATCTTCTCTGTTTTCCAGTTTGACCCTAATAGATTGCACGTCCTCTTGTAATTCGTCTTCTGTGGTGCGTGCAAAATAAGGGCCGTTAAATTCATGGTGCTTGCGGCTTGGATGGTTCATTGAATAATAGTCGTCCAAATCTTCAATTTTTATTTCACGAATGTTAATATTAATGAGTATCCCTCCTGTATAAAATATAAATAATAGAATTTTGTGCTGTTTTCACATCATGCGCTCCACTAACGATATGACATCCATATCAACTTCATCGTAGTCACCATCTTCCACATAACAGCAGTTCACCCTACATGCTTCAATGTAGAGCAAAGCTCGTATATCCTGCTCGGGAATATTAAGTTTTGTTGAAATGGTTTTTACAACATATTCAAAATTACCTTCTGTGTCCCAGTCTATTTCGTCTAAAATAAACAACGTCACATTAAATACTGGGTCGCCTATTACGCCCATGGGGTCAATGGCACAATAGCCGTCTTTGCCTAGTAGTATATTTTCAAGATGTAAGTCGCCGTGTAAAAGTAGCCTATCAGTATATTTTTCCCACAAAGGTTGGCATATCCCCTCAGCCTTTATCATCTTTTGGCATAAGCCGGCATAATCGGGGCGGGTTTTTATAAAAGTGGTAATTTCGCTAACCCACTCCATATATGTATCGTATTTATCCATGTTTGCAGGGGGTTTGTGCAACTTTTGAACCAAGGAGCAAAATTCATTTATCCGTGCGTCTTGACTGGGTTCATCGGATAGTTGCGTTCCGGGCATTATACGTTCAATCAATAAAACGCCATTGTCAACATCCGCTTCATATATTTTGCACAAACCATTGCCGCCAAAGTCTTTTAGTAGATGGTATTCAGTTTGTGTCAATTCTAAAAGTGAACCAATTTTTAACACACAATCACCATATTGTTCTGAAATGCAAGTAAAAAGACAGCTCCAAGAATAGTAATCTATCTGTTCAAAGTTGGATAAATTCCATTTCTCTGCATATTTTGGCAAATCGGCAAGGACTTTATTGTAAAATGCCTCTCCAAAATGCTCAACCATTTTATCTCCATCCATGTCTTTAACCTCCAGCAATACAAGCAAGTTCTTTACGAAAGAAAATACATCTCCCCGCTTCCACAAACCCAAGTTTTAAATGAAAATTAAAACTATCCACATTATCTAAAAGGCAATCGCTTAAAAATTCACGGCAACCATTTTTGCGTGCCCAATCTTCGCTATATTCCACAAGTTTGGATGCTATGCCTTGTCTTTGGTGAGATTTACGCACATAAACAGCCTCTAAATACCCACATGGAGCATCAAACTCTTTGCCGTTTACGTATTCATTGCGCAAGCTGGCGTGGCAAACGCCAATAGCTGTATAGCCGTCAAAGGCAAGAAAAAATATTTGGTTTGTATTTTCAAAATGTGCTAGATTTTCTCTTAAGAGTTCTTCGTAAGAAATACTGGGAGCTTGCGTTTCATATAGTTCTGCTAACAACTGGGTTAAAATATTTATGTCGCCCGCTTCTGCTTGGCGGTACCTCATTTAATTCACCCCCGCCGCATTTAAAGTATTTTGCATTAAAACGGCACGGGTCATTGGACCAACGCCCCCAGGGACGGGGGTTATATGGCTTGCGACTTCCTTAACAGCATCAAAATCCACATCACCGTATAATTTGCCGTCTGTGTGACGGTTTATTGCTACGTCAATAACAACAGCACCAGCCTTAACCATGTCGGCGGTGATGAGATTAATTTTGCCCACGGCGGCAACTAAAATATCTGCTTGGCGGGTTATTTCTGTCAAATTTGGGGTGCGGCTGTGGCAAATGGTAACTGTGGCGTGCTTGTGGAGCATCAGCATTGCCTGCGGCTTGCCCACAATATTGCTGCGCCCAACGACCACGCAATGCTTGCCTGCAGGGTCTATGCCGTAATGCTCTAAAAGTTTCATTACTCCATAAGGGGTGCATGGTGCAAAGGTGTAATCACCAACCATAACACGTCCCACATTTTGCAGCGTAAAAGCGTCTACGTCTTTTTCAGGAGCAATGGCTTCTATGACTTTTTGTTCGCTATAACCCTTTGGCAGCGGCATTTGTACCAAAATACCGTGAATGTCCTTGCGGTTGTTTAATTCGTCAATTAATGCAAGCAATTTTTCTTCGCCGGCATCTGCTGCAAGGGCAAAACGTTCGCTGTGTATGCCACATTCGGCGCAATCTTTTTGCTTATGGTTTACATAAACATGGCTTGCGGCATCTTCCCCCACAATTACCACAGCCAAGCCTGGGCGTATGCCAGCTTGTTCTATTTTTAACTTAATTTCTTTTTTAATTTGCTTTGACAACGCATTGCCATCCATAATTATTGCCGACATAAATATACCTCCGAAAAAAGTAGTCCTAAACATTTTAACCGCAACCCCAAAAAATGTCAAGCGATACATTGCTTTAAGTAACCACAGGTTTACTCAAGTCTTAATAAAAAACGCACAAAATTTATAAATTCACTTGTTTTTTTGTAAAATAAATGTTAATATGGACAAAAGCAGACGGGAGGCGGCAAAGCATGGAAATTAGGTTTATTGAAGAAGGCACAAAAATGGACATACAAGTTTTGTCAACAAAAAATACCTGCCTTAATAACAAAAGTTTTTTGGGTACTTTTTTGTATTTTGAAGGGGGAAGCACCTTTTTAATACAATGCGACGAGCTTTACGTCCATGCAAATTCTTTGACATCGGAATGTGTTTTAAGCATCAGCTTTTTTAAGGGTGCAGAAGTTGCTGTGTTTAAAGCGAGATTAAACGGCACCCCTCTTTTTAACGGGCAATACGCACTTTCGCTAACAGCAATAACGCCAATAGAAAAACACAGCCGCCGAAAAAGTCCGCGTATAGAAGCCAGCTTTCCTGTAAATATTTATAATGCAGATGCAGCACAGCTTATTTCAAAAGAAACTACCTTTGACGTTTCAAACGGAGGTCTTTGCGTTTCCACAAACAATAGACTTCCGCTTATACAGGGCGAAAATTATCATGTAGAATTTTCATTAAAACCCCCTCAAGTTTTTTCGATGACAGCACGCCTTGTGCGCAGCGGCGACCACAACCAAACCGTAAGCTACCGCTTTGACCACGCTTTTGTTTTTGACTACCCCGAAGACAATGAAAAAACAAGCAAGCTGGCTTTAGCCCTTTTTGAATATAAGCTAAAAAATATTTAGGATGATGTGTATTGATAAAAAAATATGAAATAGACACGCCTTTTGTAGGCGTGCTTATACCTTTTGGCATAGCTTGGGCTGAAATAAAGACATATCCATCATCACGCCCAAACGCGCTTCTCGTGACAATTATTGCAGTTTTTATTGCCGCAACCATTACTATCATCATAGCAAAAAAACGCAGAAAGTAAAAATTCCGCCGAAAATGGCGGGATTTTTTATTGCAGTTAAAATTTACAAATAATGTTTAAAATATTATCTGCTATTGCCTTTACAACAGGCACACTGACAGTATTGCCAAATTGCTTATATGACTGTGTATCGCTTACAGGGATTATAAAATTTTCTGGAAATCCTTGAAGTCTAGCTGCTTCTCTTGGAGTAATCTTTCTGGGATTGTTGTTTTCTTGAGCTATTAAAACCTCGCTTCCATCTTTATAATATCTCGCCGAAATAGTATTTACATATGGGCTGTTTTTAGAAAAAAGCGAGTAGCCAAAACCATTGCCTTTATCCTTATGTTCTTGCTTCCTGCGTTGATGCCCTTCCCAAAGTTTGTCGGATATAGTGTATTTGTTGTCAACATTATCTTCTAAAATATCACCTACACAAATTTGAGTCTTTGGGGGTGTTGGGAATGCAAACTCATTCCAATTAGGAACTTGCTGAATATCAAATCCAACAATGTATATACGCTCTCTGTTTTGTGGAACTCCAAAATCTTTTGAAGAGAATATCGTTGTAAATACAGCGTACCCTAAATCTTTAAGTGTACCTTCTATAACCTTAAAAGTTTCTCCTTTGCCGTGGCTCTTTAAGTTTTTTACGTTTTCAAGCAAAAATGCCTTTGGTCGTTTTTCTTTCAATATTCTTGCAATATCGAAAAATAAAGTGCCCCTAGTATCTTCAAAACCTAATTTTTTTCCTGCCATGCTAAATGCTTGACAAGGGAAACCGCCTACCAAAATATCGTGGTCAGGCACGCTCTTTTCATCTATTAAAGTAATATCCCCATAAGGAGTTTCGCCAAAGTTGGATTTGTAAGTTTTGATTGCAAAGCTGTCAATCTCACTGCTAAACACTGACTTGACTTTTCCTGTTAATTGGAAGCCGAGCCGTGTCCCGCCTATGCCACAAAATAGGTCTATCATCTTTAATGGTGCGTCTTCATTGTTTTTATATGGCATATTTTCTGGAAAGTTTAATATGGAAGTTAACTCTAATTGGGAGGGGAGTGTTTCCTCTTTTTCCCACCTTCTAATGGTTCTATCTCCGTATTTAGGCATACCAACTGCATCTGCTAATTCTTTTTGTGTCATGTTTAGACGCTTTCTTTTTTGTCTAATTAATAAACTTGCTGATTGTAAATTGATGTCGACTTCTGGTATAATAGACATAAAGGGCCTCCTATTTATATTTGTGGCTATAAAAGGACTTTATGTCCTCTATATGACACAATTATACCACGAGAAGGAATATTTTGCAAGCAAAAATAAAACTTTAAAAGAGGTGGATTATGAACGAAGCCAAACAGAAGATTATCGAACTATTTAATGAAAATGTAAAAGGCAAGTCCGTGTCTTATGAGGGCATAAATCAAAATCATGATGGCAAAAGAGGTCATTGGCTGGAAAAGCAATTCAACATCAAGGCAAATGCAAACAACGAAGCAGACCTTTACGGCTATGAATTGAAGAATGAAACCAGCTCAAAGACTTCTTTTGGGGATTGGGCTGCTAATGTCTATATTTATAAAAACTCAAAATATTCGGATTTATTTGGAGGGAAAAATATCAAAGAGAAACAAGATTCTTTTTTAAGGATGTTTGGCAAGTATAACGAAGAAAAGTCGAGATACTCGTGGTCTGGAAGTCCATTTCCTAAAATGAACAAGTACAATGATTTCGGTCAAACAATGCTATTAGACGATAACGAGGATGTCATCATCTATTATTCATTTAGCAAGGACAAGCGTGAAGATAGGTTTCAAAAAGTACCCCATCAGCTACATATGGATAATGTAACATTAGCAAAATGGTTTGGGCGCAGCTTCCCCAAAGGATTTCCAGTTACAAAAAGAAGCACTACCCTAAGCCAAAAACTTGAGCAGAAATTCAATGACCAAGGCTGGTTTACTTGCAAAACAAATACCCAAGGTGTTTACACAACAATTTGTTTTGGCAAGCCTATGAATTATTCCGCTTGGATTGATTTGGTTGAAAAAGGGGTTGTGTTTTTGGATAGTGGAATGTATGAGGGAAATTCAAGACCATATTCTATATGGAGGGCTAATAATGCTTTTTGGGAAGATTTAATAGAGGAATGCTATTAAATCTAATACATGACTTATGCGCTTGCATTACCTTGGTGCAAAAATAGCGTCAAAAATTATATTGGTGCGCTGCGGCTCGTCCCTTTGCATAGGTATGTCGCTTACAATGTCTGTAAATAAAATACTAATGAGCTCACCTTCGGCAAAGTGGTAGGAAATGTGGTCCCGCACCGCTTCCCGCATGATATTTGTGCCGTCAAAGCCAGAAACGTCATCCATGCTTAACGAGTTTATCGCCGCCCTTATTTCGTTATACATTTGTTGGGTGTTTATATTACCTGTGTTGCTATCTACTTCAAGCACCACACGCGCCCCAAAAATTGTGCGGCTTCCGTCTGAGCCTGATAAATACGTGTGTATGGCGGGTATTTGCACCATGCGGCTTTCTGGCTGTGAATTAACAAAGCGTGAAACCATGAAAATGCCCACTGCCAATAAAACCAGTAAAGGAATAGTTACCAAAATCGCATTTCGCCTATTTTGTTTTTTTGTTGTACCAGCCATGCCATTCCCTCCAAAAAATCACCATTTTATAGTATTGTATCACAAATGCGCAAACTTTGCAAACCATTCTTGCTTTTTTTGCAAAAATGTTATAAACTTATGTTGTGAAAATGCGTATATAATAAAAATAGATTTTGTGGAGGGCAAAATATGCAGTCTGAAAAAATGATGATATTGAAAATGCTGCAAGACGGCAAAATAAATGCAGAAGAGGCAGCAAGACTTTTAGCACAAACGGAAGGGGTAACACCGCCGTCCATTCCCGCACCAAGGGTTACAACAGATGCCCCAAGGTCAAATTCGCCTACTGCCCCAACTTCTGCTGTAGATGGTATGGGTAAAAAATTCAGCGAATTTGCAAAAAGTGTAGAGCCAAAAATTAAAAAAGCGGCCGAGGTTGTGGTGAGCAAGACGGCATCTGCGGCAGAGAGCATTTCTAAAAGCCTATCATCTCATGGGTCAAAGTCCAGCTCCTACGAGCCGCCTACCAGCAGCATAGGCAGCCAAACTGCCGCCCCTTCTCCAAAGCCAGCCGCAAAAACGGGCGGCGTGGAAGAGGTTATAGAAATAAAGGTTACAGAAGGCGGCGCAGAGCTTAATTTATCGGGGCTAAACGGACAAGTCCTTGTAAAGGGCTACAATGGCGATAAAATTTCTGCAAAAATTTTTACTATTGCAAAACGGGCGGGAGCAAAGGCCGCACTTACCACATTGGGCAACAAATATTATTTGTCTTTTGACGAGAATGATTTTGACCGTGTTTGCATTGATGCTTTTGTGCCGGAAACTATGTTTAATAATATAAAAATTACAACCATTAATGGCGATTTGAGTCTTGCGACGGTGGATGCCACGCATGTTTTTATTGAGAATATGAATGGACAGACTGAGGTAGTGGGGGTTAATACAGAAAATTTGACAGTAGAGTCTAATAACGGGCATCTTGCCCTTAAAGATGTTGTTGCAAAAAATGCTACTGTTGAAAATTTCAACGGAGCAATGTCTATTAGTAAAGTTGACATCGGAATCTTAAAGGCGAATACTTTCAATGGTGCAATAGACATGCAGGTTGCAACGCTTAATGCCCACGACAACTACACATGGAATATTGAAACGGGCAATGGAAAACTACACCTTGTGTTGCCGACATATACCACCATAGGCTACAATATAAAAGCTCATGCGGCTTTGGATGCGGTTAAATTGGGGTTGGTTAGCATGGACTACGCCCGCAACGAAAAATCATTTGTGGAAGCAAAATCAGCGAATTATAACAGTGCATTAAAAAAAGTGGATATGGAATTATCCACCTCTAACGCACCTTTGGTTATAAATTAGCAAAAATTTTTATTGAATAATCCCGCCGCAAACAATGCGGTTTTGAGCATCATAAAAAACAGCAGACTGCCCCGGCGTTATCGCACGTTGGGGCTGTTTAAATTTTGCAATAATTTGTTTGTCTTGAAGAGAAATTGTGCAAGGGGCGGCTTTGTGGGCATAACGTATTTTTCCAAAAACCTCCATGCCGTCATCAATATTTTTGTGAGACATAAAATTTAGGTCGCAAATGGTCATTTCATCAAAAAACAAGGCATTTTCGTCCGAGGTCAGAACCACCTCGCAACTTTGTGCATTAATTGCCTTAACAAACATAGGCACGCCAAAGCCGCCCAACCCCTTGCGCTGACCAATGGTATAGCGTCCAATGCCGCTGTGTTGTCCAAGAATTTTGCCGCTTTCATCCACAAAGCTGCCCATGGGCAAGGGCTGTCCGAGATATTCTTCCAAAAAAGAGGCGTGATTACGGTATGGCACAAAGCAAATCTCTTGACTGTCGGGCTTGTGCGCCACACGCAGCCCAATTTTGTCGTAAGCAATTTTCCTCACATCATCTTTTGGCATATCGGCGATAGGAAAAAGCGTTTTCGCAAGAGCTTCTTGCGAAAGATTATATAGAGCGTAGCTTTGGTCTTTTGCGGATTCTGACGCTTGTATGGTAAGTCGTTTTGTGTCGGGGTGCTGTGCAATGGTGGCATAATGCCCAGTGGCAACAAAATCCGCCCCCAAAACCTTTGCTTTAGCGAAAAGGTATTCCCATTTTACGTAACGATTACAGGCAATACAAGGATTTGGCGTACGCCCTGCAAGATATTCTGACACAAATCCGTCAATGACTTTTTGGCGAAAAATATCCCGAAAATTAAGCACATAATGGGGGATGTTTAACTGTGAGCAAACGTATCGGGCATCCTCAACAGCAGTCATTCCACAGCATCCACTACGTGCTGCAATTTCTTCTGCAGTTTCGCTTTGCCAAACAGACATTGTTATACCAATGACTTCATAGCCTTGCTCTATGAGTAAATATGCGGCAACAGAGGAGTCCACGCCGCCGCTCATTGCCATTACAACCTTTTTTTTCATTGAAATGCCCCCGAAGTGAAATTATAGCTAAAAAACTTGTGTATAATTTTGCTAATGTTTGAAAATAATACTATTGCAAGAATTACCAAACCGAAGGGAGGTTTGCGAGGTGGATAATAAAAATAACAATAAAAGCGGCAACCAAGGCGGTCAACAAGACCACAGCCAAGACCACAACAACACTGGTGGTAACAAAACCGGCAACAATAGCGGCAAGTAATTATTCAAACCCACGGCTTTTGACCGTGGGTTTTGCTTTGCGGAGTAAATCTGCGTTTACTTAAGGGAATAAGCGCAGTATAAAATGTAACATGAAATTTGCTTCGTTTATAGGTCTTGCTATAACAGATGCTTCGAGCAAAGCCTGCATGTCTGTCGCAGAATTTGCAGAAAAATACACCACCACAATGCCAAGCACAAGCCAAGTGAGCAAAAGTCCAAAAACAGCACCGACGGCTGCTCCAAGCAGTTTATTTAATGTTCGTATAACAGGCAGCTTCGCCACAAGGTTAAGAGAGCGGGACAAAACCGCCAGCCCTATTAAAACCAGCACAAACACGACAACAATCGCAATTATATTAATGGCAAGACCAGCTAAAAAACCTGATATATAGTCAACCACACCTGTTGCGTTAAGGGATTCTGCAACAGTTTGGTCGGAATAATTTTGCAATAAAGTGTCACGGACGGCGGCAGGCAAAGGCAAATTTTCTATAAATTGAGTATATGTACCATGTATGCCTTGCTCAAAACGTCCCTCCAAATTTAACATACGGGAAATTGACGTAGACATGGATGCGTAAAGACCGTCAATGCCACGCAAAAAACGCCCAAGCGAAGGATAGAGTAAGTTTGTTAGAAAAATGGCGATAATGAAGCTGGTAAAGCCAAGTATGGCGCGTATGAAACCACGCCACATTCCGCCCAAAATACAGGCAGCCATTATTAAAATTACTAAAATGTCAAGCCAGTTCAAAAAATTATCTCCTTTCAAAAAAACGTATTCCGCCTTGCTGTATAATGACAAGTTGCTGCAAATTGTTCAAAAAGCCGATGGATACAATGCTATCGGCATTTGGAGACAACCGCCACAAAATGTCACCATTTACATTATACCCAAAAATTCCCTCGCTGTCTACAACAATTATATGTCCGTTACTAATGAATACATGCGAGGGCTTGTCTTTTTCGACAGAAAAAACTTTTATCCCGTCTGCATTGTACACTTCAACATTGTTGTGGATGATTGCAAAAAGGTTCTCGTCAAAATATGAAGCGGAAACACGATTGGCAAGGGGCATTGCCCAAACCACGTAGCCCGATGGGGCATCTATACCAAAAATTTGAGCATCAGACACAGCCACTAAAATATTACCTTCCATATAATGTAGTTGACCAATAATTTGCCTTTCAATATCGTTAGATTTTGCTAAAATATTACCGTAGGCGGTTGAAACCAACTTTACACGTGATAGTACGCCCGCCATGTTTACTTCCGTAAGAGCGATTGCTAAATTTTTTCCGCATGATGAAAAGCGTATTGCCATTGGCACCGAGCGGCTTGTGTCAAGGCTAATAAGTTGCTCGCTATATCCCGAAAGGTTATACAATGCGACATGACTGCTATCATTATTGCGGAGAATTACAGCAATTACCCCATAATTATTGACGGCTAAATTGGAAATGGGGTATGGAGTTATTGAAGTAAAGATAAAACCCGCAACACTGTATAGGTTGACAATATTGCCTCCAACTGATGCCACTGCCACAAAATCACCATTTTGGCTAGTAAACGTTCTTGGGTTGATAAGACCGTGTTTGTGCGTAAAAACCCTTTCGCCGCGGCTGTTATAAAAACTAATTACAGAGTCGTTTATCAAAAAAACTCCATGGCTTGTAATATGTGTTGAATTTATCTGCTCAGTTTTTGCTTCCAAAGTCGGAACAAATTCTATTTGAGTGCGCCACAATAAAAGCCCTGCGCCAAACACTTCCCATAACAAAAGCATTACAGCCGCAAAACAAAGCAAACACAAGGCGACCCTTTTTTTATTTAATCGGTATTTTGTAATCCCATATTTTTCCATATAACTAGTATAACAAAACTAAACCAAAAAATCAACCTTTGGTTTATTGCAAAGCTCGGCATGGGGTGGTATTATATTAATAGAAAGCGGAAAACATCAAACAAAGGGGGGTGCGAAACGTTGTGGACATTGGAGGTGTTGGTAATTTCTTAAAAACATCAAGAAAAGAATTGGGATTTACACAGGGGCATGTAGCAGAAGCCCTTGGCATATCCGCCCAAGCTGTTAGCAAATGGGAGAGAGGCGAAAATATGCCCGATGTTGCATTTTTGCCAGATTTATCACGGATACTGCAAGTAAGCATTGACGAGATATTATCAGCAGGAAAAGCAGAAGATGCTAATATCGAAGGAGAAATAGATTTTAACAGCTTGATAGATAACAAGCTCTTTGACAAAGTGCTAACCCAAATGGGAAAGCTAAAACAAATGCAAGACCTTGATATTAGCCTTGATTTTTTCGTGTATCTTAACAACACGCAAAAATCCGAGCTTATAAAAATAATTTTGAGTATAGACGACTATGGAATGGTGCTGGACGAATTGTTGCCTTATGCTTCAAACGTCCATAAGGCGGTGGTTATTGAGCATATATTGCACCGCAGGGATTACGACTTGCTAGAAGGCATTATCACACATCTTTCAAACGATATGAAAACGGCTGCATTGCAAAAACTGCTTGGTGAAGGCAGGTTTGATACAATAGAAGACATCATGCCCGCCTTTAACCGCAAGCATAGAGATATTATGGCAGAGCATTTTGCCGCCCTAACTAACCCAGATGAAATAGAAATTATAGAAAATTTTATACCATTTTTTGACAAAAATCAAATTAAAAAGATTACAGGAGGAATTTAATATGAAAAAAATTATTGTGAAGGTAAAAGAAATGATAAACAGCAATGCGAATTTTAACGCAGACCGCAACGCCGCACAAGATGCAATTAACCAGCAAGCCGCCAGCCCAATAGCAGGCTGGACATTATAG
>WRBU01000001.1 GCA_009784355.1 Defluviitaleaceae bacterium | reverse complement strand
TTTTATAGCAATTTCTTTTTTAAAGCCCTTTTCCATTAATTCCTCTAAAAGCTCTATTGTTGCTTCAGAGCCGTCTTTTGCACGGCTTCCGCTACCCATGCCGTCGGAAAGTGCGGCAATAAGTCGTCCGTCACGCAACTGTATCAACGAAAAACTGTCGCCACTTTCAGAATTTAGCTCTTTATTTACCTTTGCTACGCCGCTATGGATGTAAAATTTTTGCTTTTCAAAATACGATAAATGAACAGTGCGTCCTAAAAATTTTTCTTCCGTAAGTTGCATTTGCCGCCCGAGGGCATGGCTCATTACCTCACCAATATGCTTTGCGTATTTTGTTTGCCCTCTGCCGCCTTTGCGTGTTAGGCTTATTTCATATTTCCCCAAAGTGTTTTCTATCACTATCAAGTTATCCACCTCTACATTTTGTTTTGCAAATTCCCGCAAAATACGGTCTTCTGCATCTTTTTGAAAATTTAATATTGAATCAAGCTCGATTGCAAATTCGTACATCACGCTGGAAAGCCCCGAAAACTGTTGGTGTATCGTGCCTTTTGCTTCCACCACCTTTTGCTGCCATTCCCTAGAAACCCTTTCAATTTCAAGAGCCGCTCCCAAATTCCCCATAAAATCAACCGGACGCAAACACGTGGACATAAAGGGTGCGGGAGCATCTTCCATATATAATTTGCCTCGCTTGTCCCCTTTTGCAATAATTTCGTTTAAAAAGCCCCATGTTTGCTCGCTGTTCGCTACCCAACATGCCTCAAATTTGTGGCAATTTGCACAAACGTTTTTTTGGGCAGAGGCAACCATCTTGTCCTCATTTATAGCAGGCGGGGTTTTTTGTGCAATGCGTTCTTCAAAGGTTTTTGACAACTTGCGGTACCCCCCTGCAATGTCGTAAATACGATTAAGCACTTGCTCACGCACTTTTTCCAAATATTCACCAGACGGATTAAGGGCTGGGTTGACCGCCACGTGGATATTTGATAAAAATGATTTTGGAAGTATTAAGAAAATTGCACCAGATAGTGTAACAGATAAAGCAGATGACCACGAAATAAGCTCCAAATCAAAATATAATGCGGCAAAAAAAGCCGCTAGTGCAAAAGCGGCAAGCTGCCACCCCCGCCCCATTTTGCGCACAATGCCCGCCGCAAAGCCGGCCACGCCAAGTAACACAGCAAAAAATATAAATTCAAAACCCGTAATGTTTAACAAAAATCCGAGCAACATGCCGCAAGCGGCGGCAACAGTTGCACCACCCGACTGTGCCGCCAGCAGTACAATGAGAGCCACCGCAAAATGCCGCAGGGATATAAGCCAAATGTGAACATCACTAACGCCAACCATCAATATACCCGCCACTACCAAAAGCGAGAGGATTTCTTCGTTGTTTAATATGCCGCGTTTTTTGGACGGCATAAGGCACTCCATGCCTTTTGACAGCACAAAAGCAAGCGAAAAAATTAAGCCGCCTTCCAGCACATTTATTAGCATGGTAAAAATACCCTCGCCACGCAATAAAATAATTACAAAACCCGCAATTACTGTGGCAACTGCGGCCGCCAAGGCTTGCGAAAAAGCCGCCATTTTCTGGGTCATCTTTGGCGAAATACTTAAAAGCAGGTTTACAGCACACAAAATTACAATAGCAAGTAAATATTTAACAGAGAAATCCGTGCGAAATGCCGTAAAAATACCCAAAGCCGCAAACAATGCGGCAAAGTAAAATTTTGTGCCACGGAACAAAAAAACCGCAATATACGAAAGCGCAAATGGGCTTGCCGCATCAAAAACCAAAGCACGGGCAGCGGCAAAGCTGCCCATAACCAAAAAAATCTCCGTCGCCAAACGGCGGTTAATATTAAACTTAAAACCAATTCCCGTTCTTCTTTTGTTAGCCTCCATCAAATCACCATTTCCAATTATATCCAATCGCCTTTGTACATTTTGTCAAACCTTGGACAAGTGTCAAAAAAAAATCCCTGCAATATATTGATATAGAGGTGATGGTGATGGTTCAATTACGGGATATTTCTATGAATTACCATTCAGCAGAGGGTGAAATTGCGGCAGTTTCAAATGTGAATTTGGACGTGGCAAAAGGTGAATTTGTTAGCATCGTTGGCCCAAGCGGCTGCGGCAAGTCTACTGTTTTGTCAATAATTGCGGGACTTTTACAGCCATCTGCAGGCTGTGTAACAATAAATGGTGAACAAGCCACAAAAAATTGCGGTCAAATTGGATATATGTTGCAAAAAGACCATCTTTTCGGATGGCGTACAATTTTAAGCAACACATTATTAGGACTTGAAATTCAAAAGAAAAAAACAGCACAAAACATTGAATATGCCCATGAATTGCTTGAAAAATATGGGTTGGGAGAGTTTAAGTTACACCGCCCCCACGAGCTGTCAGGCGGTATGCGCCAACGTGCGGCATTGATACGCACCCTTGCCACACGCCCAAATATTTTATTATTGGATGAACCCTTTTCCGCACTAGACTACCAAACCCGCCTAACAGTAAGCGACGAAATTGGCGGCATTTTAGCAAGCGAAAATGTAACGGCTATACTTGTAACACACGACATTGCCGAGTCCATCGCCTTATCCGACCGTGTTGTGGTGATGAGTAATCGTCCCGCACGTATTAAAAATATTCATACAATAGACATCTGCCGCAAAGACGGCAGTAGGCGGAAATCACCTAAATTCGCAGGATATTTTGACAAAATATGGGAGGAGTTGAGAGAAGATGTCAGGGGATAGGGGTAGGTGGTCAGATGAGCACAACTGCTACTTAAAAAACATAAAACAAAAGAAAATCCTTGTTTTGCTTTGTCAGCTTCTTTTTTTAGTTGGATTTTTTGGACTTTGGGAAATTGCCACGCACCTCGGCTGGATAGAAGCGTTTATTTTTAGCTCGCCATCCCGCATGTGGCGCATGTTTTTGTCCATGCTTTCGGCAGGTGAACTTTTTACGCATGTTTGGGCTACTGCCGCACAGGTTATACTGGGCTTTATCCTCGGCACTATTTTGGGTACTGTAATAGCGGCAATGCTTTGGTGGAGCGATTTTGTGCGCCGTGTGGCGGCTCCGTATTTGGTGGTGTTTAACGCCCTGCCAAAAACTGCCCTTGCTCCAATCATCATTGTTTGGATGGGCAACAACCCCCGCGCAATACTTGTTACGGCATTGCTTATTTCTGTTGTCGTAACAATCCTTAACATGCTAACAGGCTTTACGTCGGTAGAGCCGGACAAAATTAAGCTGACACAATCTTTTGGCGCAAGCAAGCTGCAAACCTTTACAAAAGTTGTTTTTCCCGCATCCCTAGGCGACCTAATGACCGCCTTAAAAATCAACATCGGGCTATCCTTTGTTGGTGTAATTGTCGGCGAATTCCTTGTAGCTGGTAGCGGGCTTGGTTTTCTAATTGTGTACGGCAGCCAAATTTTCCGCATGGATATGGTTATGATGTCTATTATCATCCTTTGTGTTATGGCAGCAGTCTTTTACCAAGCCATCGCTTTTATAGAAAAACGCTTTGCGGCTTGGTTACAATAATCAAAAACAGGCGTACGTCAAGCACTCTACATGGGTGTTTAGCAGGGGCTGTAGGGGCGGCAGATTGCCGCCCCTACAATTTTCCGCAATGCCATTCTAACAAACTAAACACCCTTCGACGAACAACAGGCTTTAATCTAGAATTAGTATTAGTTAAAGACAGGCCAAGCGGGGTCTGGGTGTAACATGAAGTTTATTAAGTCATCACTGTCCATTGTTACTTGGATAGGTGTTGGTTGTGTTCCTAAAAAGCCCATACGAAGAATTGTAACGGTGTGACGACCCAGCTCCAAATCTAGCGTTAACGGCGTTATTCCCCTAAACACGCCATCAATATACAATCTTGCGTCAGGTGGGTTTGTTGCAAAGGTTATGGGACGCATTAAAGTCACAGCGGTAAGGCTTGCATTGATGGTTTGCGGTGTTGTAGTTATGTCAACGCTTTGCGTAAAAATTTGATGTCCTGGAGCTTCTATAACAATGGTGTGGTTTCCAATAGGCAACTCAATTTCTTCATTGACAGGAAACCACCTATCACCTATAAACATAATGGCATCTTGTACAGCAGTGTTTACAGTCAACTGCCCCATGCGAAGCTCCAAGTTGTCCAATGACAGCGTTACATTAGCACCTTGCACTACATTGGTTTCTATGGTATGCGGCTCTATATATTCTCCACGGACGGATATTCGGTTTTGTCCCGTAAGCACACGTAGAGTCGTCTCCTCGCCCTCCAAGGGGGCGACGGTGCGAAAGCCAGTGCCCACTGTTTCAATTTCAACAATGCCGCCCGCTATAATTTCGTCGCTGGTTATTGTAATGTCGCCATGGCTGTGATGTATATTTATAGACGTAACGTAGTTATCTTGAAAAACCCCGACCGTCACAACATTTATGGGGTCTATTATTAATGCGCTCACAGCAGTTCCTCTATATTGCACGATAGGCTGAGCTTGTAAGTTGTACTGTCTGCTCCCTATTTGCAATGTATTTTGGTCGGTGTCGATTATAACACCCGATATTTCTCGATAAAAACGGGTTTCCGCACTCTGTATTGCGGTGGTGATATTGTTTGAGTTTGCGGGATGCGTAATGTCTATAACGTCTCCGACATTGAATTGCGTAATGGTTACAGCATTGTTAAGTCTGTCACGCAGGCTAGATGTGCCGTCGGCAAAAAAACTCCTTGTGTCATTAAGTTCAAAAACAAAAACATCTATGCGATTGCCTGTAATATTTTGGATAAGCCCCGTCCAACTTGCATTGTTTGGGTCAGCCGATGTATAAATGTTGTCTGAACCTGTATTTTCATTTATATTCTCATTATTGTTGGTCGCGCTGTTTTGGTTGCCAGCATTTTGGTTGTTTCCTGACGGCTCCCAATCCCGCAGCAAAAAGACAACGACAAAAACAACCGCAATGACGGCAACAAAAACAGTGGTTACCATCACAATGGCGTAATTAGTCTTTTTTGGAGGTGTTTTTTTTGATGATGATTTGCCCGTGGAACTCTTGCTTGGCGTGGTTTTTACCATGCGGGTATTTGCATCGTCCGCATTCGCAGGCGGCTTAATCGGCAGTGCGCTAATCTTGCGGGTTTCTCCGCCATCGGGTGCGGGTTTATGTCCTCCGGGGATATATTCTGCCCCTTCACGGCGTATTGGTTTTCTTGTGTCTTTTTCTCTTTCGTCCATATTTAGCTCACCTCATTGCAGTTTTGCATCCGTCTTCGATTTAATTCAATTAACTAATCTTTGCAAATATGCTTCGGCATCAGTATTTCGAGCAAAGCTCTCTTCCATATGCGTTAAGTAATTTTTTGGGGCGAAACTACGTTTTTTAATGTAATAATCCCTAGCCACCTTGATAAATTTATCGGGATATAAAAGCATTGTTCTAAACACCTTCTCATCTATATCATATCCTGTGCAATGTGCATTTTTATACGCATCAAAAACATCACTGAGCGGCAAATCTCCAGCAGGATGTACTTTCAAATATCGTTTGACAATATACACCAAATCATTTGAATAATGCCCATATGATGCATTAGCAAAATTTGTAAAAATGGGCTTGCCATCCACGATGTATACATTCTCCTCTTTTAATAAGTTGTGACATATATAATCATTATGCTCTAAACGGAAACAGTCTATATCCCCCATTGCGGTAATATGCGGCATAAAAATGTCGCAGCCTTTCAAAAACAACATATCAAATTCTGAAAATTTGCCAAGACGAAGCAGCTTTTTTTTGTAACCTTCCAAAACTTCCATCGCCTTTTGAGGCAAAATATCCTTTTGTTTTTTTCGTGGTTGACTAACAAAATTGGGTTGTGCTAAAATTTTGTGCATTTTTCCAAGACTGTCCACCACACTCAAAAAGTCTTTGGGCTGTGCGTATTGAGCATTTTTCGCACTATACGCTATGCTTGCTGTGAAAATTTCATCAGCAACTTTATGATACGGCAAGCCGCTCTCT
The DNA here is from genome assembly GCA_009784355.1 of Defluviitaleaceae bacterium. Lineage (GTDB taxonomy): Bacteria > Bacillota > Clostridia > Lachnospirales > WRAX01 > WRBJ01. Next base: position 12,628 of record WRBU01000001.1, on the reverse strand, counting down.
GTTACAAAAAAACGGTCTATGCCTTCAAATTTATTTCTCCAAAGATGCTCTTTGACTTCATGCCCAAACATCACAGCATCTATATTTCCTTGATTGAAACCAGTTTTTTGTATCCTAACAAGCCCTTTTTGCGTATTGCATATTGTGCCAAACTTTTCTCTCGTAACAGTTTTACACGACAACCCAAAAGCCGCCGCAATATTATTAATAAAGCCTTCCACAAAAGCACCTCCAAATTCCAAAGCAAGACTTGCACACAGTGTGCAGTCCATAGTTAAATACTATGAAACAAATCTCCTAGATATTCAAAGGTGCGTACACGATGAATTATATCAAAATTCCACATTTATGTCAAGCCGCCATCGATAGTTATAATTTGTCCCGTTATATATTTGGAACTTACAATAAAATCAAGAGCTTCGACTATTTCCTGCGGTGTTGCAAAACGGCGTAAGGGAATTTGCGACATAAGCTCTTCGGCTTCGGCTTCGCTCAAAAAATCATTCATGCCAGTTTGCACAACCCCTGCCGCAATAGCGTTTATGCGTATATTTGCTCCTCCAAGCTCTTTTGCAAGGGCTTTTGTAAAGGTATTAATACCGCCCTTTGTGGCGGAATACACCGCTTCACAACTTGCGCCAACATTGCCCCATATTGATGAAATGTTTATTATAGCCCCCCCTGCTTCTTGCGAAAGCATTTGACGCACAGCAACATGACTGCAATTTATTACACCATTAAGATTTACGTCAATAAGCCTTTGCCATTGGTGGGGTTTCATGTCTGCAAAAAACCCTACGTGAGATATTGCGGCATTATTTATGAGTACGTCTATGCCCCCAAATGCATTAATTGCCGCATCAATCATTGCCGCCGCATCATCGTAATTTGCCACATTTCCTAAAAACGATAGCGAGTTCTTGTTTATTAAACGCAAATTACTGCTGGTTTGTTCCCACGCAATTTTATCGCTATTTCCGCAAATTGCCACATGGTGTCCGCATTTGGCAAAATGCAATGCTGCGGCTTGTCCAATTCCTTTTGTGCCGCCTGTAATAAATATTCGCATTGACTTGCCTCCACTTATAGTTTATAATACTTTAAAGAATTATGAAGCCGAGGTAACCAAAGTGCCACTTCCAACCCCAAAAAGCATATTTGCTATTTTTTCGACCGCTGGCGGTTTATATTTAAAGTCATTGAAATTTTTGGCGGTTGCCACTGCTTTGGCTTTTATTCCTGTATACATTTTTCGCATGTTTTTGCCCTATCATTTGCGTGAAGAATTTTTGTCAATATCAAATGCTCTCTCCGCACGCTTGCAGGACTATGCCGCAGGGCGCATGGAGCTTTCTGCCGTTTTTGATATAACAATAACTCAAGGGGCTCATAATTTTATGCTGATGTATTACGGCATTGGGCTTGCATTTTTACTGCTTATCGTCGCCTCTGCAACATATTTAGCAAAAGCCCACACATCAAACGAAAACCCTAGTTTTAGCGATATGTTTAATCAAATAATGCCCGCCTTTCCAAAGATGCTTGTAACAACTGCTTTGGTTGCTGTGGCTATGTATTTTTTGTCTGCATTTTTTGTCGGGTTTTTTATCATCATTCCTATATATTTTGGCGTGGGGATGATGTTTATCAATAATATAACCGCCGATAAAGGTCGGTGGGGACTAAATGCAATTTCATACAGCCGTTTTTTGGTACGTGGTCAATGGTTTCGTAGCTTTGGTATTTTGATTCTGTTTCTTGCGGCATATTTTTTAGCATCATTTGGCATTGATGTTATCATCGCTAATTTTGGCTTAAATACAAATATTTTTATACATTTGCCCGTTTTCTTGCTCCGCCATCTGCTTTTGGCATTTTTCGCCCTTGCTTTTGCTCTGTGGTACTTTGACGTTTTGGATGTGCACAAACAAAGGCTGGAAGAAATGGAACGCCGCATTAATGAAATACTAAACATGGGCAATCCTTTTGGCAGGCGGGATAACAATGATAAAAATGACGATTAAAGATATTTTAACACAATTACAAATAAATTTCAACTAAAAGGGGATTTGGTAGTTATGAGCGAAAAATCACTTGCTATCCAAAAGCACGAGCAGTGGCGGGGAAAATTTGAAATTAAAGTACGGGCAGACATTTTGTCGCCAGAAGATTTGGCAATAGCGTACACCCCAGGGGTTGCCGAGCCATGCCTTGAAATTCAGCGGGACGTAAGCCGCAGTTTTGACTTGACCCGCCGTTGGAACACAGTTGCTGTGGTAACAGACGGCACGGCAGTGCTTGGGCTTGGCGACATTGGGCCCGAAGCGGGAATGCCTGTTATGGAAGGTAAGGCCGCATTATTCAAGGCTTTTGCCGATGTGGATGCTATTCCCCTATGCATCCGCAGCAAAGACGCAAAAGAAATTGCCCATACCGTGGCACTTTTGGCGGGTTCTTTCGGCGGTATAAACCTTGAAGACATTGCCGCCCCACGTTGCTTTGAAGTAGAGGCAATGCTAAAAGAAATGTGCGACATCCCCATTTTCCATGACGACCAGCACGGCACGGCAGTTGTAACCCTTGCAGGACTTACCAATGCATTAAAAGTAGTGGGCAAAGGCAAAGATGCAAGGGTGTTGATAAGCGGTGCAGGGGCGGCTGGATGTGCTATTGCAGAGCTTTTATTTGCTGACGGATTTGCCAATATTACATTAATGAACAGCCGTGGGGTCATTCGTTCGGATGAAGAACAAACAAGCGAGCGGCTTAATAAGTTAGCAAAAATTACCAATAAACAAAACATATCAGGCGGTCTTGATGCTGCAATAATGGGCATGGATGTGTTTATCGGCGTTTCTGCCGCAGGCATTTTAAAGCCTGAAATGGTGCCTAAAATGGCAAAAAATGCAATAGTATTTGCTTGTGCAAACCCAATACCAGAAATTATGCCAGACCTTGCAAAAGCTGCTGGTGCAACGGTTGTAGCAACAGGGCGAAGCGATTTTGCAAACCAAATAAACAATGTAGCCGCCTTCCCAGGCATTTTTCGTGGCGCGCTTGATGCCCGTGCAAAGGATATTACACAAGAAATGAACCTTGCGGCGGCTTATGCCATTGCAAGCCTTGTAACCCCCGAAGAGCTTAATGCCGAATACATAATCCCATCTGCCCTTGATATGCGAGTGCCAAGGGCAGTTGCCGCCGCTGTACGTGACGCATGGGAAAATAAAAAATAGTGTTTTATTCCCATTTTTTCAACTGCCCAAAGAAGCAAGGAAGAGCAGTCTATGATTTTAATCAAGATTGACATAGGTGTAAATATTATCCAAAAAATTATTAATTTTATGCATTGACAGTTGTGTAAAAACTGTGATAGAATACAAGGATGAAAAGAAAGCAAAAAGCATTTTTGTTCGTGATAATTTTGGCGGTTCTTGCCTTTGTGTTGGTGGCTGTGTTTATGTCGCCGCTTTTTCGCATGGAAAACATTGAAATTTCAGGCAATGATACTATTACTCAAAATGAAATTTTAAACGCATCAGGTCTTTTGGTCGGTGACAGCATGTTTGCCTTTAACATTGGGCGTGTTGCCCGTGATATTGCGGATTTGCCATTTGTGCACAGCGTCGATATTTCACGCAGTTTTCCAAGGAGCATCACAATAGATATTCGTGAGCGTATTCCTGCCGCAAATGTTTATTGCACACAATACTCTGCATATTTTATAATAGACAATGTCGGCATGGTTTTGGAAATGACACAAAGTTTCACGAATGACCTTCCAAGACTCATTGGACTTGGGGTGTTTGACCCTACATTAGGACAATATTTATCAGCCGAAAACTCGCTCAGAAACGACATTGTGTTGTTGTTACATATTTTTGAGGCATACGATTTTTACCCCGATGCAATGGATTTTTCTAATCCGCATGGGATTTTAATGCAGTATGGGCTGTTTGAAATTGATTTTGGCAATATAATGGATGCCGAGCGCAAAGTACGGTATTTACACGCAATAATAAACAACAGCTCGCACGACCGTGGTTTTATCGACATTCGCAATCCCGATAGCAACCCGCGGCTCCGGCTTTCACGATAGTTTATTTTGTTTATAGTAAATGAACTTAAAATATTCATTATAGCGTAGCTGCAAAATTAATTTTTAAGTTATATGAACAACCTTGCATCGACGTAGCGAAGCGAAGGAGATGCGGGGGGATTTTGGGACAAAATCCGATAACTAAACTTGTTGGTTTTACAAGTTTAGTTACTATACATACGTTTGGGGAGGAAAACTGCAATGGCACAAAAACAGAGCTTTGCACAAAAAGCACAAATTGCCGTAATAGGCGTGGGCGGCGGAGGAAACAATGCCGTGGATAGAATGATAGCAGACGGTATTGAGGGTATTAATTTTATTGCCGCCAATACTGATGCTCAGGTTTTAGAACGCTCAAAAGCGGATACCCGTATACAATTAGGCGAAAGATTGACGCAAGGTCTTGGTGCCGGCGGCAAGCCAGAGGTGGGTGCAAAAGCCGCCGAAGAAAGCCGTGACCAAATTTTAGCCTCCATAGAAGGTACGCATATGCTCTTTGTTACTGCTGGCATGGGCGGCGGAACAGGCACAGGTGCTGCTCCCATCATTGCTGGTCTTGCAAAAGACATGGGTATACTTACCGTTGGTGTTGTTACAAAGCCTTTTGCTTTTGAGGGCAAAGTGCGCCTTGACAACGCTTTAAACGGCATAGAAGACCTGCGTAAAAATGTGGACACTCTTCTTATCATCCCCAACGAGCGTCTGCAAAGCATTTTGGAGGTAGGTGTTTCTCTTAAAGCCGCATTTAAAGCCGCCGACGAAGTTTTAACCCAAGGCGTACAAGGCATTTCTACCTTAATATCAAACCCTGGCGTTATCAACATGGACTTTGCGGATATTTCTACAGTAATGCGTGACCGTGGTGTTGCCCATATAGGCATTGGACGTGCAAAAGGCAAAGACAAAGCAATTACCGCCGCAAAAATGGCGATTAACAGCCCATTATTAGAAACTTCCATTAAAGGTGCATCGGCATTGCTAATCAACTTCACAGGTGATGACGAGCTTGGCTTGCACGAAGTAACCGAAGCAGGTACTTTTATTTCTGAAAGCACGGGAGTAGCCGAAAACCATATCATTGCGGGTACATCCGTAAATGAAAACCTTAATGACGAAATTATCGTTACTGTTGTAGCAACGGCCTTTGAGCAAACAGACTTTGAAAAAAACCCTGTCGTTAAGAGTTTTGTAAAGCCCACTTCATCTGCCGATGAAGCTATCGAGCCACCTGCCAAAGAAGACGACCGCCAAATTGTTTTACCAATCTTTTTGCAAAATAAGCGCAAGAACTAATACTAATTCCATATCAAAAAAATATATTTTTCAAATCCATATATGTAGGGGCGGCATTTTGCCGCCTATTTTCATTTCAACTCATACTAACCCTAATTAAAATCCTATTCTTTTTCGGTGGCTAAACCAACCCAAAGTGCCTTGCTCGGCGTTTTAGCCCGCCCCTTCAAACAACAGGTTTTAATCTAGGATTAGTATTAATGCCTTATTTTTAGCTCTATGTCTGTTGTAAAACGCATTTGGGCAAAGGTTCTGTCCCAGTTTTTAGCATATTTTTTGTACAAATTCGGATGGTGTTTCCGCAAAATTTCCTGCAAGCCAAATCCATCTGCAGTGTACTTTTTTTGAAAAACGCGGAATGTTTCTTGCATTTCGCTTTTTATTTTAAGCTCAAAATTACGCGCGGCTTCTTCGCTATTTCTCCCCGCCTCAAGCCTTGCGGTAACGTCCACTTTAATATTACAAATCAAACGTCCATTCTCTTCTATAAAGCGTATTTTTGGCTTGCTTCGCTCAATTTTTATTGTGGCAGAATCTGCGGTGAGTTGCAGCCCCTGCGCATTTTCTTTTATCCAAAGGTATCCTGCCATTTGCTCTTCATCAATAAAGCCAGCTAAAGATTGATTTTTAAGCAGGGCAACGCCGCCTATTTTAATTTCTGCATCATCCCCCTCGCCTTCCAGTGTAACCTTTGGTATTATTGTTGTTCCGCTGTTTCTAAAATCCGCCGCAAGCTGCTCCAAATCCGCCTTTACCACCAAAGCAGCGGCATTTGTGTTGGCTTTGGAGTAAAATCCCGCAAGATAAATGCCGAGCATTTGATGCGCTTCTGGCTTCGCTTCCATTATTTCTGCTGCACGTTTATCTGTCGCCATTACGACAGTACGCATATTTATGTCGTTGTTACGTGAAAGTGCATCTACGGTTTTTTGCATTTTATCAGCGTCGTTAAGCACGCCTTTTCCGATGATTATTGCTTTTGTGTGTCCAAAATAAACACTACGGCTAATGGTTGCCCCAATTTGCCCCATGGCAGACGCTGGACAATCCCCTGTGGCATGGCGCAAAACACGTGGTGCCTCTTCGCCGCCTTCCATTGTTTCTGCGTCTAAAATAGACATTGTTACCTCAAAAGGCGCGTCTTCCCCCTTGTCAATGCCTATCGTAACAACAAAAGCACGGTCTTCCATTTCCGTCCTATCCCAATTAAACGCCATTAGGGCAAACATCACCACTCCAATAGCTACAAATTTAGATATTAGCTTTTTGTTGCGCAATTTTATCACGCCCCTTCCGTATCATGGATGCAACGAATATTATAAGTGGTAAACCAACCATAGTCGCTACGCCAAAGGTGTTGTTGTAAAGATTAAACCATTCATATACTTGGTCAAGGTCGCTTGGAATATTTGCCGCAAGGGCAATGATTGGCAAGCATAGCAGGATATAATGAATGTGCTTGCCCCGCTTTGCCACGTCTTTTAACAGCAATGACGAGAAAAACAATGCTGCATTAATGATGGCATATGCGGAAATTATCCAAAAAGTCATTATCAATGCACCTTGGCGGTCTATAATAGAACCCGGCAGGCTTACTGTGTCCATCATTTTTAGCACTGGCCAATTATGCGCCACGACATTAAGCGGACCAAAGCGAGCAATGGTTACGGCGGTAATAATAACCATAAACCCGCCCATCGTGGCTATCGTCCCCATGGCGGATTTTCTAAAACCCTTTGGGCGGGATAAAAACGGGCTGATTAGTAGCAAAAATTCTATGCCGCCAAAAGCGAAAAAGGCTTGATAGCCCGCTTTACCAATTTCGGTAGAGTTTGCTGCAAATAACGGCAAAAGATTGGTAAAATCAATTTCTTTGCTTGATATTCCAAAAACAAAAATAAGCGGCAACAACACAATTAAAATTAGCATTTCTGCCAGCCGTCCACGAGCTTCTATTCCCTTTGATGCGCCGTATGCCGCAAGTGATAGCACAGCAATAAAAATAACGAAAAATGGTGTAGTGGGTAGCATTACAACCTGCGTTATTTCCGCAAAAATACGCAAATAAAAGGCGGCGAGCAATATGAAGCGGATGGAAAGCAAAAGGCAGAAAACAGAGGCAATAAAGCCTCCAAACAACTTCTTTGTGTAGTCGTAAAAAGTTTGACCTATATTTAGCTTAACCACGCTGGTTATAAGCCACGTAATAAGCAATGCGCCAAAGACTGCCAAGACAACGCCAAGCCAGCCATCTTGTGCCGCATGTTCGGCTGTACGGCGAGGAAGTGCTGTAACGCCAAACCCAAATATTTCTAAAAATAGTAAGGCTTGAACTTGACGCAATGAAATTTTGTTGTTTAATGCAAACATAAAATCACTCCTTTTTATGCCAGTTTCCTAATTTGCCCGTGTGTTGTCTGTCACAATTTTCTGGATTGGCATAAATCGGGCGTTTTTTCATAAAAACTATTGGCGCACGGAATAATGTGTCTTTGAAGTCCGAAAAACCGTTGATTTCTCCTGCCGCAAAAGGAAACATATAAGGAAGCCCAAAACTTTTTAGTGATGCAAGATGTATCAGCAGTATAAGTAGTGCTATCCAAAAACCTAAAAGCCCAAGCACCGCAGATAGGCCAATTATCAAAAACTTTGTAATACGAAATCCCGAAACAAGAGCATAGTTTGGAATGGCAAAAGATGCTATGCCCGTAAGTGCTACGATAATAACTACTATTGGGCTTACCAAACCTGCTTGCACGGCGGCTTCACCCACGATGATGCCGCCTATAATACCAATAGAGCTACCAATGGGTCGTGGCAGGCGAAGCCCCGCTTCCCGCAAAAGTTCAAAAGCAAATTCCATCATAATTACTTCCATAACGGCAGGCAAGGGTATATTTTCCCTTGCCGCCGCCATTTTAAAAGCAAGAACAGTGGGCAGCATATTTGGATGAAATGTTGTAATGGCAATATATAGCCCAGGTAGGGCAAGAGCAAAAAAAGCCGCCCCAAAACGTAAAATCCGCACAAATGACATAATTTCCCATCCTTGCGAATAGTCATCACTTGCTTGAAAAAGTGAGTTCATTGTGCAAGGGACAAGTATTGCAGTAGGTGAATTATCAACCAAAATAGCAATACGCCCCTCTAAAATCCCGCTTGCCGCCTTGTCTGGACGTTCTGTAATTTGGCATTGAGGAAAGGGAGAGCTAATGTCCTCCTCAATAAGCTCCTCAAGCACACCAGCATCCAAAATTCCGTCAATATCAATATTTTCCAGTCTTTTTTTAACTTCGTCAAGCACAACAGGGCGCACAACGTCGTCTAAATAACACAAAGCAACATTTGTTTGCGTACGCCGCCCAACAATACTTTGCTCAATTTTCAAATTAACATCACGCACACGCTTTCGCAAAAGGGCAGTATTAATACGCATGACATCCGAAAACGCCTCATTAGAGCCTTGCACAACAACCTCTATGCTGGCTTCATTTACCCCACGGTTTGGAAAACCCTTTGCCGACACAATTATCGCCTTGCACGCCCCGTCAACAAAAATTGCGGCATCCCCCGTTAAAATTGCATTTAACGCCTTTTCCAAGTCTTCTTCTTCTTTTAAGTCCGCCGTTGTCATTCCGCCTTCTTTTAATGTGTCAAAAAGGCTTATCGGCTCATTAAAAAAATGCTCCGGCAAGCGTTGCGCACTTGCCAGCATTTGCGTCAAGACCCTGTCTTCCACCACCTGACGGTCTATCATGCCGTCAATGTAAATTATAAAACCAAAGCGTGATAAAGACGAGCCAATATGGAATTTACGGGATACAATATCGCCGCTATTTTTAAACGCATTGTCAAAATATGCGATTATCTCGTCCAAGTTATGATAAATTTTCACAAATTCACCTCAAGCAGTTGCATTTTGTTAAAAACTATGTTAAAATATTATTAATCGAAGACACGCAAAAAACACGCTTCAAAATGGATTGTGGGGACGTTATTTTATGGAAAATCGACAAAAGACTGCAAAAATGCCCACTGTGATTGAAATGCAAGGCATAAACAAATTTTTTTTTAAAGGAAAACAAAACGAGCTCCACATTTTAAAAGATATTGATTTTGTTGTTAAAAAAGGTGAATTTGTTTCTATTGTAGGGGCATCGGGCAGCGGCAAATCCACCCTTATGAATATTATTGGTGTTTTAGATAGACCCACATCGGGCAGCTATTTTTTAGACGGCATAGACACTTCCACACTTGATGACAACGAACTATCCGATACTCGCAATAAAAAAATTGGCTTTGTTTTTCAAACTTTTAACCTAATGCCACGCTCAAATGTAATACGCAATGTAGAGCTTCCAATGCTTTACAGCGGACTTTCGCCCTCTATCCGAATCAAGCGTGCAAAAGAGCTGTTAGAAATGGTAGGCATGACAGACAGGCAAAGCCACCACCCAAGCGAGCTTTCAGGCGGAGAAAAACAGCGTGTAGCAATAGCCCGTGCTATGGCAAATAGCCCCTCTATATTGTTGGCAGACGAGCCTACAGGTTCACTTGACAGCACCACAGGGCGTATGGTTATGGACATTTTTCATAGACTTCACAAAGAGCAAGGCACAACAATAGTCCTAATAACCCACAACACACAGCTTGCAAGCGAAACTAGCCGAACACTGTCTTTACACGATGGTGAGTTTTTAAAACAATAAACAGAAGGTGACGCAATGCATTTAAGAGAAAACATACAATTAGCTCTGGAGGGCTTGCGTGCAAACAAAATGCGCTCGCTTTTAACCATGCTTGGGATAATAATCGGCATTGCGGCTGTCGTAGGCATTGTTACCGTGGGAGATGGCATGACAACAGCAGTTACGGGTCATATGGGCGGGCTTGGCGCAAACAATATTACGGTACATGTTAGCCCTCGTGGTGGCGGTGGCGGACCAATGGACAATCTTGGCGGCACGCAAATTATGCCTCAGGAGCATGACCGCATTACAAACAATATGATAGACCTTTTCGTGGAAATGCACAGCAATAGTGTAGCGGCGATTGGTCTTACATCCCCCGCTGGTGTTGGACATGCTCAGTTTGATTCGATGTACAGCCACATAAGCGTAGTTGGAGTTAATTCTGGATACCAAATCACCAGCGGAGCAAATATATTTCAAGGCAATTTTATAAGTGATGAGGATGTTTTTGGTGCAAGTTTTGTTGCAGTTGTTAGTGATGTTTTGGTTGCCGAGCTGTTTGAAGAAGGGCAAAATCCCCTTGGGCAAAATATTAATGCAGTGATTGGCAGCGAGTCTAAAAACTTCACTATTATTGGGGTTTTTGAACATAACTCTTCTCCTCATTCTTTTGCGTCATCAATGCCTATAATAGGTGGTGGCGGTGGACAAATAGGGCGCACACATTTTTACATCCCAATTAGCACCGCAAACCAGATTAGCGAAAATAGCGATACTCACCAAAGTTTCACTATAACGGCACAGCCTAATGTGAATATGGGCGAATTTGAAGGAGTTGTTCGGGGATTTTTTAGCGAGTTTTATGCCGACAACCCACGCTTTAGAATCGGCACGGCAAATATGGACAGAATTTTAAATATGACTGAAGACATTATGGGCACAATGGCAATAGCCGTGGCAGTTATTGCGGGCATATCTCTTATTGTAGGCGGTGTTGGGGTAATGAACATTATGCTTGTATCTGTAACAGAGCGCACCCGTGAAATTGGCACAAGAAAAGCACTTGGCGCACGCAACAGCTCCATACGTATGCAATTTATCGTTGAAGCTGTGATTATTTGCGGCATTGGCGGTATTTTGGGTATAATTCTTGGGGTAATTTTGGGGTATTTAGGCAGCTCTTTATTAGGGTATGCCGCCTTGCCTACAATGCCAATAATAATCATTTCTGTAATTTTTTCCATGACAATAGGGTTGTTTTTTGGATATTATCCCGCAAGTAAAGCGGCAAAATTGAGCCCAATAGAAGCATTAAGACACGAATAGGGAGGACGCACAAATGAAAAATTTAATTGCAACCAACATCAATGAAATTGAAGCTATGTCTGTTAAAAACAGCAATGGAGAAACATTTTACGCAAAGCCTGTAATCCCTTGGGAAGATGCAAGCACCTGCTCTGCCGCTTTTATAGAAATACCTGTCGGCAAAAGCTCTTATAGCCACCATTGGCACGAACGCAGCGAAGAAATTTTTTACATCATCAACGGCGAAGGCAAATTACGCACATTTCATGGCGACAAAAATGTAAAGGCAGGCGACATAATATGTTTTCCGTCGGGGGAAAAAGGAGTCCATTCTATAACCAACACTTCTTCCGAAAACCCCTTAATATACATAGACTTTGCGACAAAACCAAAAACCGACATCGCAATATTGCCAGACACCAACCAAGCAATGATTTATGGAAATCACGTATCTGAAACTATTTTAGACATGCCTAAAAAATAAATAAAACGAAGGAGTGAAAGCGTGAGAGAAGGTAAAAAAATTTCATCGGCTGTTATCAAGCGTTTGCCGAGGTACTACCGCTATTTGGGTGATTTGTTGGATAAAGATATTTTGCGTATTTCTTCCAAGGACTTGTCGCAGCGCATGGGTATTACAGCGAGCCAAATTAGGCAAGATTTAAACCATTTCGGCTGTTTTGGGCAGCAAGGATATGGGTACAATGTCGAGCTTTTGTATCAAGAAGTTCAGCATATCTTGGGACTAGACAGGCGATATAATATAATCCTAGTTGGTGCGGGCAATTTTGGGCAGGTGCTTGTGAACAACCAAAATTTTACGAACCGTGGTTTTGTTTTTACGGCTGCATTTGATAATAGTCCCGATGTAATAGGAAAAACCGTAAACGGTATAAATGTTTATGATGTTGCAACGATAAGAGATTACATATCAAAAAATCATGTTGATATTGCCGCCCTTTGCGTGCCGCCTAATGCAGTGCAGGACATCGCAAAAACCGTTACTGATGCTGGCATAAAGGGTGTTTGGAATTTTTCGCACAATGACCTCCGCCTGCCTGAAGACATTGTTGTGGAAAATGTACGCCTTACAGACAGCCTTATGACTCTTTCTTACAAAATTAATGAAGATGAAATTTTGCGCCGTGCCGTGCGGGATGTTTGGTAGGAGGCCTAATATACATGGACAAACGTAAGGTGGTATTTTTTGTGGCACTTGGCGTGGCACTTTTGGCGATTG